>JAIOQJ010000162.1 GCA_021413475.1 Planctomycetota bacterium
GCGGAACAATTCGGATACGTTAAAGATCGTCAACATGTTGCCGGATTCCATCCACATGGTTTGAGCGATGTCCCTGATCCGGTCCCACAACCGGGCAAATCGCTGCAACTCTCATCCATCGAATTAGTCGGCCTCTTGCGCGACAAGCCGGTGGTCTATGTCTCGGAGAACATTCCCGCGATGTCGGAACTGAGCAAGGCTCCGACCCGGCCACTGGATTCCTTCGAACAGCAGGGGGTCGAGCTTTTCAAGAAGGGCGAGGATCTGCACATCCAGGAAATGCCAAGCTCGCTCCGTGTCATTGGAGCAATTCGCAATGCCCAGCAGTGCGTCAAATGCCACGGCGGCGAACGCGGCGATTTGTTGGGGGCGTTCTCGTACGTTCTGAAGTGATGTGAGCATTCCGAGCCCGAAGCCCAGCAAGGGAGTACCGACTCCCTTGCTGGCGCTTCGGACTCGGGAGAAAAGGCATGTTTATCCAACCAATTCCGGCATCGCCCGGTCGCTGCCGACGATGTCGTGCGGGCGACCGGTCATGTCGTTGAATTGCGTGGTGCCGACGTCGATGCCCAGTCGCTGATAGAGCGAAGCGAAGACCTCGCGGAAGTGGACCGGCCGGGTGCGCGGCTCTTCGCCCAGGCGATTGGACGAGCCGATTACTTGGCCTACGCGCATTCCGCCGCCCGCGACCAGCGCGCTGCACACCCGCGGCCAGTGGTCGCGGCCGCCAGCGGCGTTGATACGCGGCGTGCGGCCGAACTCGCCCCACACCACCACGGCCACATCTTTCAACAGGCCGCGTTGGTCGAGATCTTCGATCAACCCCGCCAGGCCGATATCGAGCAACGGCAGCGTTTTCCGAGCTTCCGGGAAGAGATCCTTGTGCCAATCCCAGTTGTGATCGCCGCGCAGAACTCGGCCGAACGGATGACGGCTGAATGCGAGCGTCACGCAACGGGCTCCCGCTTCGATCACGCGTCGGGCGAGCAGGAATTGATCCAGCAACGTCTTGCCTTCTTTTTCATGCGGATACGAGCGATCGAGCCCGTAGCACTTGCGGCTGAGTTCGTCTTCCTGGCTGAGATCGAGCGCCCTCGCCAACCGCGACGACGTCAGCAATTCAAAGGCCTGCTTCTGAAACGAATCGATGCCCGAGGCGACGCCGCTGGCATCGGACTGCCGGCGGAAGCTATCGAAAGCGGAAAGCAACGATCGGCGATCGCCCATTTTTTCGACGCCGTTGATCGTGATGTTCCGGCGATCAACGGTTTGCACCTCGAAGCCGGCGTGAGCGACGCCGAGGTAGCCGCCTTGAGTCGGCGGCGTGCGGAGAATGAACTTGGCGTCGGCATCCTTCGGTGTCAGGTCGATGCTCGACGGCATCCCTGGTACGCGTGGCCCGAGAGCTTTGGAAAGCACCGCCCCCATCGACGGCCAATCGCCATCGGGAAAGCCGGGGATGAGCGGCGAGGAATCCATGCGCGGATGCGATTCCCAGCCGGTCGAACACCAGTGCGTATTGTGATCGTCGCGGAAACCGGTCAGCGAGCGAATCACGGCCAGCTTGTCCATCTTCTTGGCCAGCCGCGGCATCAACTCGCAGATCAGGCAAGAGCACCATGATGACGCCCTTGATCGGTTTGCTTGAAGCGCTCTTGTCCTCCGCGCGCAGAATCTCCGGCAGGGCCAGGCCACCCATGGCCAACCCGCCGATTTGCAGCCAGCTTCGGCGAGACATTCGGCCGGCGAGATGCGATTGCGTCTTGAGATCGGAGAGCATTACCAGAACCTCGGCAGGTGGGAACTCACGACCGGCAGAACTGTACTTTAATCGGTGCGGCGCACAATCTCAATGATTGGTTTCACAAAGTTTTCCCACATTCCAAAAATAGCCGCCGCAGGAAGCGAGTATCGCGTGAAGGATTCGCGGTCGGGAAGATGTTCAAAATCGCATGATGGGCATCAGGGCAACGCCCCGCTCGACTTGAGGGCATAGTAAATTCCCCCTGCCGCCAGGCCGAGGATGAGCAGCACGATGAAGAGGGCGATCGGCAAATTCCAGCGGGTGCGTTCGCGGGGTGGTTTCCAGTTCTTGGGTGGGGCAGGAAGACGGAACTGGCTTTCCGTTCGTGGTTCCTGGACTACGGGCCGATGCGCCGGCGTCACTGCCGGTTTAAGCGGCTCGATCAAGGGTACATGCCGGGAGCTCGTACCAAGCGATGGAATCGGGCCCGTTCCCGTCAGTGACTGCAAGGCGTGTACCACTTCGGCAGGGGTCTGAAAGCGATCCTCAGGCTTTTTCGCCATCATCTTGTTGATGACGCCAGCGATCACCATCGGTACATCTTGCCGGGTCAACGGCGGAATGGGATCGGTCGTGTGCCGGAGCATCTTCTCCGTCGGGGTACTCCCCTGATAGGGAGTGTGCCCGCAGAGAATTGAATAAAACGTGCAGCCCAGGGCATAAAGATCGGAGCGAATGTCGGCATTGCGGGCATTGCGGGCCTGTTCCGGTGCGAGGAAGTCGGGCGTGCCGACGACTAGCCCCTCTTGTGTGATCCGGCTCTCCTGCTCGCCATCCGGAGTTTCCAGCAAGCGAGCCAAGCCCATATCGAGAATCTTGAGGACGCCGGTCTTGCCGAGCAACAGATTCGAGGGCTTGATGTCGCGGTGGACCATACCGCGTTCAAAGGCATGCTGGAGCCCATTCGCCGCCTGGCGGATGCAGTCGCAAGCTTGGGAGATCGGCAAGGGGCCCTTATCCTTGACCAGTTTGGACAGATTCGTCCCTTCCACGTATTCCATCGCGAAGAAGTGCCGGTCGCCCGCCTGATCGGCGTCGTAAGCCATCACGATGTTTTCATGGGCGAGCTGGGCGGCCGCCTGGATTTCACGGCCGAAACGCTTGATCGCATCCACACTATTCAGGCGTTCGCGGCGAATCACCTTCAAGGCGACATCACGATCCATCCGGCGATGCTTGGCCCGATAGACCTCGCCCATCCCACCTTCGCCAAGCCGATCCATCAGGACATATTGATTGAGGATCAGTTCATTGCCGCGTCCTTTCCAGAACATCTTCACCTGAAAAGCGGTCAACCAGCCGCGCCCGACGATTTCCTTGGCGACGACTTGCGGATCCGCGTTCGGCGCGCTCGCCCAGGAGGTAATGACCCCTACTTGCGACGCATCGAGCAGGCCGCTGCTTTGGATGCCTTCGACGAATACGGCGAGTTTCTTTTCCATGAGACGGGAATCACCATCCAGAACGGAACGCAATCAAGTTCAACCCGATTTCAACCAGCGTGCCGCGTCGCGGGCGTGATATGTCAGAATCATGTCCGCGTTCATCGATCCACCCATTTCGAGCGGCCGCCTTGACCATCGCGAATTCACCCGAAACGTTGTAAGCGGCCGTCGGCATGGCGAAGGTATCCTTCACTCGCCGGATAATATCGAGGTACGAAAGAGCGGGCTTCACCATCACGATGTCGGCCCCCTCGTTGATATCGAGAGCCGTCTCTCGCATCGCTTCGTCGCTATTGGCCGGGTCCATCTGGTAACCACCGCGATCGCCAAATTGCGGAGGCGATTCCGCCGCTTCGCGAAACGGGCCGTAAAAACCGGATGCATACTTGGCCGCATAGCTCATGATCGGGATGTTCTGAAATCCCGCCGAATCCAATCCCGCGCGAATGGCACCAACCATGCCATCCATCATGCCGCTCGGGGCGATGACATCGGCACCGGCCTTGGCATGGCTCACGCATTGTGCGACGAGGATCGGCAACGTCGCGTCGTTATCGACATCGATACGGCCAGCCCTCTCAATCAGGACGCCGCAATGGCCGTGATCGGTATATTCGCAAAGACACTCGTCCGTCATCAGGATCACGTCGGAGCGATACTGCTCGCGCAAAGCCCGCAACGATTGCTGGACGATGCCGCTATCCGGGAGGGCGCTGGAACCGGTGGCATCCTTGTGTTCGGGTATTCCGAACAGAATAAACGACTTGATGCCGAGCTCTTTGGCCTGACCGACCTCCTCGACGAGCCGATCCACCGAAAGCTGGAAGTTCCCCGGCATCGAACTGATTTCCTGCTTGATACCGCGTCCGAAACGGACGAAGAGTGGCAGGATAAAGTCGCGGACGTCGAGTGCCGTTTCGCGAACCAACTCGCGCAACAACGGCGTGGCTCGCAGCCGTCGCGGGCGAATCGTGGGAAAGCCGATGGAGGGGAAGGATGATGGCATAATGAATTCTTCACTGCGACATCGGATGATCTTCCGAGCCCGAAGCGCTAGCAAGGGCTAACGATCGCCCTTGCTAGCGCTTCGGGCTCGGAAGATTGTGTCGAACCATGCGACTTCTTGTCTTCTCATTATCCTAGATTTCGCGACTCCGAAAAGAAGACGGGCGAGCCAATGGCTCGCCCGTTCCATGGGATTTCAAGTCAACTTACTTCGCGCCGAACGCATGGGACAGCTTTTCGTGATCAAAGCCATCCGGAACACGATCGGTCGAGGCATATTGATAAACGGCGGTCATGAAGACCGTGTTCATGGCCGCGCTGACAGCCATGTACAGGAGCATCGAGATGCCCCCCGCGACGATCAGGGCAATCCCCACCCCTTGCATCTTGTCCAGCAAGACAAAGCCGGCCACAAGTAACAAAACGATCGGGATGGCCAAGAGGAACAAGAACAGGCCGATACCAATGTGACCGGTGAGTGCCTCGCCCCAGGTTTTCTTCATCAAGGAAACGGAACGGCTGACCGAGTCAATAGGTCCGACTTTCTCGACGACGAGGATCGGTACGACGAAGAATGTCATGACCGACCAGGCCGTGCCAAGGATCGACGAAACGATCTGGCCGACTTTTTCGCCCGCATTTTCGATGACCTTTAAGAGGAGGCCAACGGTCGCGGACACGAACGCCCACGCGGCAATTTGCGGAAGACGAGCCATGGCGGCCCGGAAGCCGTCGCCGACCGAAGGCGTGCCGCCGTTGAAGCGGACCAGGGCACAGCTGACGAGTGCCGCATTACAGAAGATGATCACGAAGTAAGTGCAGAAATAGAGAGCGAAAATGACTGGATAGACCCAGACTTGCAGATTCCCCTTCCCATCCTCTAACTTGCCCTGATTGGCAAGTATGCCCATGGGAATGAGGAAACTCGCCGTCACGATCAGAAACAGGATTCCGCTGACGACGGGAAAGAGCAGTAATTTCTTATCCGACATGATGACGCGCCAGCTACTGCGAGCCATGGCGAATCCGTTCGAGATGCGTTCGAACATTCTGTGGCCTCCAAGAGAAATGGGGATGTTTCTTCGAGTCGGGGTAATTGTATCAGATCATTTTCCAAGTGAAAGTGAATGGTCAGTGGTTTGTCGCGAGCGACTCCTCGACGGCCTGTTATGACCAGCCGGAGCATTAGTCCTTCCCAAAAATCAAGTCACTCCGCTAGCAACCCCAACACCCCCAGCCCATAGAACGTGTACTCCACATCGATCCCCTCATCCCACAGCCCGCCACGGAAACCGCCCGTGGGAACTTCGCACGATTCGGCGTATTCGCGGACCGCGACGGCATCGAGGCGATCGCTGGCGCCGAGTTGGGCGAGCGTCCAGCTTCCGGTGAACGTTGAAAGCAAGTCGGCGGCGGGGATGCGGTCGTTGGCGCGCAGGCCGCCTTCGAACGAAGAGGGAAGAGCCGCGAGGAAATCGCAGACCGCGTCGCGGGCTTCGGGTTCAAGGGCGTCGGCCATTTGCAGGATGCCAATCGCGGCCGCGGTGGGGTTGGTGCCGGCCCGTTTCATAGTTCCAGAGCGAGCATCACCAGGAACGAATGATACGTGCTACCGTTGACCGATTCGGGTGCTTTGGCGTAGCCGCCGTCGGGTTTGCGAAAGGTTTCCAGCATCGCGGCCACGCGCTCGGGCCAGTCGGCGGGGGCGCTGGCGAGCACGTCGGGGCCTCCGCCCAACGGTACGAGAAAGCAACTGACAAGCAGCGAAAAAAGATCGATCACGCTGGCTTGGTCGGTCATTTTGGAACGGAGATAATCGGCCGTCTTGGTGCAGAGTTCCGGCGACAGGCCTTGCAGCACTGCCAGCGAACGCAGGGCGAAACCGGTGTAATAGAGATCGGAGCCCCCCTCACGCCCTGAGAAGCCACCATCGGGATTTTGCACCGAACGCAGCCAATCGATATGCCGTTGCCGAAATTCCTCGGGAAGACGATCGAGACCATCGACGAGTTGGCCGGTCAGTCGTTGCAGATACGGTTCGGTTGGCATGGGTACTCAAGTGTGTTTCATGGAACTAAAACCAAAACAGTTGAACCACAGAGACACAGAGGCACAGAGAAAACAAGAAAAGAAGAAAGGTTCATTTGGCGGGAATCTATTGAGTAAGTCTTCTTGTTCTTGCTTCAATCTGCCTCGGAACTACAAACGTCCATTTTCTTTGCGCCATGCAGGATAAGTAATTCTCTTTTTGTCTTCTCTTCTTCTCTTCTCTGCGCCTCTGTGTCTCTGTGGTTCAAAATGTCTTTGGTTTTATTCCGGCTCGCCGGGCTGTGTCTCTGTGGTTAGTCCTGCTCTTGACGTTTAAGCGAGCATTTCGCGGATGTTCACGGGAATTTCGAGCGATTCGAGGCCGTGGCCGGTGACTTCACGGCAATAGACCGAGGTGATGCGCCCGGTGGCGATCGCTTCGCCCTTGCGAGAGAAGTCGAAGCGGTAGGTCAGCGATTTACCGCCAATACGTTCCAGGGTAACGGCCACGTCGAGTACGTCTTCGAAAAACGCTGGTTTCACATAATCGCAAGCGGCGGAGACGCGGGGAAAACCAACACGCAGGCCCGCCTCGCGCCAGGACACGCTCAGCCCGCGCGAGCGCAGGAACTCCGTCTCGGCCGCTTCCATGTAGCGGAAGAAGTTGGAGAAATGGACGATGCCCGCCATGTCGGTATCGCCGAATTCGACACGGCGCGTGGTGCGAAAACTGGTCATTTCACATACCGTTTCAGAATGTCGATGGTCGCGAAGGCCATCTGTTCCGCCGTGAAGCGGGCCTCGACGACTGCACTCCCGTTGGCCACGCAATCGCGTCTCAGTGCCGGATCGTCGAAAAGTCGCCGCCAACCTTCCGCCAGAGCACGCGGGTCGTTTGGTTCAACAAGCAAACCGCCGCCCGTGGCCTCGATCAGTTCCGGAAAGGAACCGTGTCGGGGCTGCACGACAGGCGTGCCGTTGGCCCAGGCTTCTAGAAGATAGATCCCCTTCGGTTCACGATACACCGTCGGTACGGAGAGCACGTCCAGGCTTCGCAGAAACGCGATCTTCCCGGCATGATCGGGCGGCGGCACGTGTTCGATCTCGCAACCGGCCGTGCGGATTTTCGCCATCTCGCCCTCGAAGAACTTGCGGTTATTCTCACCTAACCAACCGGAAACTTTGGCCCGAAAAGGAGGCGTTCCCGGCATCTGTTGGAAGATTCGCAACGCCTCCGCGAAATGCTGGAAGCCCTTCTCGGGACAGATGCGTGCGAAGTAGCCGATCGTGTACGGCGGCTTGTTGCGGAATTCGCGCGGCCCGCCGTGCCCTTTCATGTTGATGCCCGGAGGCACCACGTGGATCTTTTCACGCGGCAATTTCAAATACCTTGCCATAAAGTCGGCATAGTATCCGCTGGTCGCGATACAGGCGTCGATCTGCCGGGTGTTCTCTCCGATGAGTTCGATGCACCGTTCACGATCTTTAGCAGGTAAGGCGTCGAGAAAAATATCGTCCCCTTGCAACGTCCCCAACACCGGGCAACCGAGTGCCGCCTTCACATCTGGCACCAATCCCGAGATCAACAGATTCGACAGTATGATGACGTCCGGCTTGGCCTCACTCTTCAGAAAACTCAGAAGTTTCGCGATTTCCTTCCGTTGCTTGCCATCATGCCCCCTGAGCATCGAAACGGTCAAGGCTCCGAGTTGCTGCGCTTGTGTCCGTACCGCGAAGCGAGACACCCAGCGGAGCAAACGCGGGAAGTTCAGGATCCGATCCAAAATCCAGGGAGTGTGTCGAAACAGCCACGACTTCTGTTCGAGATAGACATTGATGCCGCCGTAAAAAACTCGTTGGCCAGAAACATCGTCCTCGTCAGTGCGGATCGGCGTATAAGTGGGGATCAAGAGCGCATCGTGCCCCTGCTTGATCAATGCGGACACGAGCGTGTTGTCCTTCATGCAGGAACCACAGAACATCCCCGCGGCCCCTGATGTGATATACGCGATGCGCATGCAACCTCTCGGCTTATCCTTATCAGGTACAATCCGGTAGACGGATCAATACGATGCCGCGAGCCCGAAGCGCTAGCAAGGGCGAA
>JAIOQJ010000095.1 GCA_021413475.1 Planctomycetota bacterium
ACGCGGCATGAAGAATTCCTTGGTGAGCGTGGTCAGCAAGGCCCGGCCGGTTTTGCCGTAGTCGACCGTCTTCGTGTAATCATCGAAGTCGACCACCTGCACCGTGGCCCGCGGTTGCGGGGCGTAGTAACTAATCTTGTAACCATCTTCCGGACCCACCGGTTTCGAGCACGCCAGCCCCATCAACGTGTTGCCATAGGTGGGGGTCATGTAAGTGCGGCCTTCGAGCATCTCTTCGCAAGCTTCACGCGTGAATTGCGGAGTGAACTCGGTGCCGCCCGAGAAAATGCCGGTGATGCCCGCGTCGGGGATCGACCGCATCGACCCTTCCGGAACCGGGAAGCCGATCTCGCGGCGTTTTTCTTCGAGCTTGCCGGCCCGCAAGGCCTGATCGAGTGCCGCGAGGAGTTTCGGCGTCGTGAACATGCACTTGATGTTGTGCCCCGCGGCCAAGACCGTGATCGCCTGATCGATGGCGTGATCCTTGTAGAGCTCGGCCTCGGCCATCTTGCGAGCCTTCAACAACTTCACCACCCAGCGCGGGTCGAGATCGACGCTGAAGCAAATGCCGCCGCGATGCTGGGCCAGATGCTCGACCGCGAGGCGAAGCCGGCGCGGGCCGGATGGCCCGAGCATCAGCCAGTGGGACCCTTTCGGGAAATACTCATCCGGCAGGGTTTCGCTCATCATTTCGTAATCGATCCAGTGATCTTCGACGACGATGCGCGACTTGGGAATGCCGGTCGTGCCGCCCGTCTCGAAAACGTAAACCGGTTTCTTGCCCCAATAAGCACGCGGGACCCACTGCGAGATGTTCGTCTTCGGCGAGGCCCGCAGCCATTCGTCTTCGAACAGCGGGAACACTTTCAGATCATCAATGCCCTGAATGTCCTTGAGCGGGTTAAATTTGTACGTCTTGGCTTTTTCGATCCAGAACGGCGTGCCCGTATCGGGAGAAAAGTGCCACTGGACGATTTCACGAACATGTTTGTCCAGTGCCTCTTTGGCAGCGTGGATTTTCGCGGAAAGTGAGTCGCTCACGGGAAACCTCGATGAGATCGGCGGATCGGGTGGGATAGTCGAATCAATCTATTTCTAGCCAGCGAAAGCAAAAAGGCGAGCGTGCGCTTTGACGAACGTCCGAATGGTGGATAAACCACGAAGGTCATGTCTTCGGTCGCCGGTCTTGGTCAAGGGGATCGGGAGCAGGCGGCCATCTAGAAATTGAGGAGGATCTCGGATGAAGTATTTCCTAGGATTGGCCGCTCTCGTTATGAGCCTTGCCACCGTTTCGCGTGGTGCCGATGAAGAAAATCCATTCAAAAAAGCGAAAGTCGGCGATTGGGCCAGTTACACGATGAAAACGACCGCAATGGGCGTCAACATCGATGCGGAGATGAAGACGACCGTCACCGCCAAGGACGACAAGGAAGTGACGATCAAGACGAGTCTTCTTTTGAATAAAATGGACATCCCCGGCCAGGAATCGAAGATCGATCTCACCAAGCCCTACGACCCCACTTCGACCGCCAATCTTCCCAAAGACGCTAATGCCAAGGTCGAGAAGACCGGTGAAGGCGACGAGGAAATCGAAGTCGGCGGCAAGAAATACGCCTGCAAATGGATGGAAATGAAAATCACCGCCAAGATCATGAACACGGATTTTGAATCCAAGGTCAAAGTCTGGATGAACAAAGACGTGCCGCTCTCCGGCATGGTCAAAATGGACATGAAGTCCCAGATTTCCAATATGACGATGGAATTGAAGGACAAGGGATCAGGAAAGTAAGCACTGGTTACGAAGTGAGCCGGGAGAATCATCTCCCGGCTCACCGAAGTTCTCGATTGAATTCACGTCAAACGATCATCCCCCCGTCAAACTTTCACTCAGCTTTGCGAGGGCTTCGCTTTCGATTTGCCGAACGCGTTCGCGGGTCAGGCCGAGACTCTCGCCGATTTCCTTGAGAGTCTTCGGCTCTTCGTCGTTCAGGCCAAATCGCATGCGGAGGACTGTCGCTTCGCGCGGGTCCATCTTGTCGAGCAGATGAAGAACCTGCTTGAGGTCGTCCGATTCCACCATCTCGTTATCGGGCGTTTTGGTGCGGCCGTCCATGAGCATTTCGTCGATGGACCAACCGGTATCCGCCTGATCGGTCTGCGGGGCGGAATTGTAAACGCGGATCGCCTTTTTGATGATGCTGAGCTTTTTCTTGGGCAGGCCCAGGAAACGGGCGGTTTCTTCGTGCGTGGGGGGACGGCCGAACTCGTCCTGGAGTTGATTGGTGGCCCGCCGCCACTTGGCGAGGAGTTCGACCATGTACGCCGGGATGCGGATGGTCTTGGCCGTGTTCACCAACGCTCGCTTGATCGATTGCTTGATCCAGTAACTGGCGTAGGTACTGAAACGGGTGTTCATCGTCGGATCGAAGCCTTCGACCGCCCGAAGCAGGCCTAGGTTGCCTTCTTCGATGAGGTCCTGCAGGGCGAGGCCCTTGCCGGTGTAGCCGCGCGCTATGTTGACGACGAGGCGGAGATTGGCGCGAACCATCTGGTCGCGAGCCTCGGTGTCGCCGGTGGCGATCCGATAGGCCAATTCCTTTTCCTCATCGGCTGTGAGCAGCGATGTTTCGTTAATCTCCCGGAGATAGGTCTCGAGGGGAGATTGAACGAGTTCGTTGCGTATTCGTCGTGGTCGAGTCATAACTGCTTCCCGCACCTGAAGGGCACTTTCGACTGAGATCGGTAGATAACCGATTCAGGTGGAACAACCCTTCGAATCCTTCCCGGTGGACACGGAGGGCGCGGGCCTTCCGTGGCTACACGAACCATCGTATCGACTTGGGCAATCCCCGACTGGAAAGGAAGCCGGGCAAAATTTACTGGTTGCACCTAAGAGGTGCTGGAACAAGGGGGACAAAACAACAGACCGATATAACCGGCCCGTTGAAAGAGCCTTTTCATCGACAACTGAGCTGGCGAGCCGAGCGTCATCAGCCGCCGGGTGAAGCGGCGAATCACTCGCAATATCTCGTATCACCCGGCGGCTCACGACGCTCGACTTGCCAACAAACTACTTCTTCTCTTCCTCTTCCGTGGTCGGAGCCGGTGCCGGAGCAGCGCTGGGCATGGAGAACAGCGGACCAGCGGCCCCTGTGCCGCCGCGAAGTTCGCGTGCCTTCTCGCCCTTTTCGGTCTTCGCTGCTTCGCCTTCCGCCGTAGTCTCTGTCGTCTCCTCGGTCGGCTCCTCGTCCGGTACGCCGCCGTGCAGGTTCTTGCGGCTCAGGCCGATCTTGCGATCTTTCGAATCGACCCGCAAGACCTTCACTTCGATGTCATCGCCCACCTTGACGAGTTCTTCGGGATTCTCCACTTTCGCGTCGGAAAGCTCGGAAATATGGAGCAAACCTTCCAAACCCTGTTCGAGTTCGACGAACACGCCGAAGTTCGTGAGCTTGGTGACTTTCCCCTTCTTGACCTCGCCCGGCTTGTAACGGCCGGGGATGTCGCCTTCCCACGGATCGCTGGCCATCTGCTTCAGGCCAAGGGCGACGCGTTTGCGCTCCTGATCGACATTCAACACGATGCAGGTAACCTTCTGGCCCTTCTGCACCACTTCGCTCGGATGGCTGACCTTGCGAACCCAGCTCATGTCGCTGACATGGAGCAGGCCGTCGATGCCTTCTTCGATCTCGATGAAGGCCCCGTAGTTGGTGAGGTTGCGGACCACGCCCGAAACCACCGTGTTCGGCGGATACCGTTCGGCCACCTTGTCCCAGGGGTTATCCTGGCACTGCTTCATGCCGAGCGAGATTTCCTGCTTGTCGCGGTTGATGTTCAGAACCTGGACTTCGATCTTGTCGCCGATCTGCACCAATTCGTTCGGATGATTGATGCGCTTGGTCCATGACATTTCGGAGATGTGGACCAAACCCTCGATGCCCGGTTCGAGTTTGACGAACGCACCGTACGTCATGATGTTGACGACTTCGCCGGTGTGGCGGCTGTTGATCGGGTACTTGCCCTCGATGTTCTGCCACGGGCTGGCCGACTTCTGCTTCAGGCC
>JAIOQJ010000096.1 GCA_021413475.1 Planctomycetota bacterium
GGCTCTCGGTTCCTTTCTTGTTCGTTTTACTCTCGGCGAACCCCGCTCGTTCCGATGAAATCGATAAACGCCTTGCCCCGTTTTTCGCCCCGCCCGCGGAACTCGCGAAGGACATGGGCAAGTATCGCTCGCCGTTGAAATTCAACGATGGCAGCGACGTCAAGACCGCGGCGGATTGGGCGAAACGCCGCGAGGAAATCCGCAAGACCTGGCACGACCTGATGGGACCTTGGCCCGAGATCATCGAGAAGCCGAAGGTGGAATACCTGGCCAAGGAAAAGCGGGACAATTACACGCAGCACCACATCCGTATCCAGACTGCGCCGAAGCGCGAGGTCGATGATGCCTATATTCTGATCCCCGAAGGAAAGGGTCCGTTCCCGGCCGTGGTGGTTGTCTATTACGACGCGAAGACCGCTCTTGGCCTGATGGAAAAGGAAAAGGGCGCATTCCGCGACTACGCCCATCAAATCGCGAAACGCGGCTTCGTGGCGCTCTCGCTGGGCGGCGATCCCAACACCTATTACCCGGACAAGGAAACCTGCAAGATCCAGCCGTTGTCGGTCCACGCCTACGAGGCCGCGAACTGCTGCAACGCCCTGGCGAATATGCCGAATGTCGATCCCAAGCGGATCGGCATCATCGGCCATTCTTACGGCGGCAAATGGGCGATGTTTGCGTCGTGCCTGTACGATCGTTTCGCCTGTGGCGTCTGGTCCGACGGCGGCGTCGTCTTCGACGAGAAGCGGGGCAACGTCAACTACTGGGAACCGTGGTATCTCGGTTTCGAGCAGGGCAAGGACCGCAAACGCGGCATCCCGAATGAGAAAAACCCGCGCACCGGCCCCTATGTGAAAATGATAGAAACCGGCCGCGACTTGCACGAACTCCACGCCCTGATGGCTCCACGACCCTTCCTCGTTTCCGGCGGCGCGGAGGATCAACCCGAACGCTGGGTGCCGCTGAATCACTCGATTGCCGTGAACAAGCTCCTGGGCGTTGAGAATCGCGTAGCCATGACCAACCGTAAAACGCATTCGCCCGATGCGGAATCGAATGAGCAAGCGTATCTGTTTCTGGAAGAGATGTTGAAAAAGAAACCGATGAAATAAAATTTAGCCACGGATGAAACACGGATAAAGACAATCCGACCATTGCTCTGAAACCTGCATTTATCCGTGTTTCATCTGTGTTTCATCCGTGGCTAAAATGCCTGCTCTAGGTCTTTCACATTCACCTTTCCTTCTCCTTCGATCGGAGTTCTGCACGGATGCGGAATCAGCGTACGCAATTCACGATCGCCACGGCCGGCTTGCTCGTCGCCCTGAGCGTGGCCATCATGGTGACCGTCCAGGCTCCGCCGTCCGCGCCTTCCCACACGGGTTGGAAGATCACGCTGTTCGCTGACGGCCGACCGATTGGCTCGATGACACGCGATGAGTTCCCGACTGATCTGAAATCGCTGGTGGCTTCCTCGATCGATGGCAAACTCACGACTTGCACTATTGAACCCATTTCCACGGTCGGATCGAATTCCTGGTTATTCCCCTCGGGGCTCGCGTCGGAGAATCGGTCGATCGTCGAGTTTCTTCTACTGTTGCCGCCCGCGACTTTGCTCGTCTGTCTGTTCCGCAATCTCATTGGCCTGAACTCGTTCGGCACCTTCGCCCCCGCTTTGTTGGGGCTGGCCTTCCGCGAGGTGCATTCACCGCTGGGCCTGTTCGTTGTGCTCGCCATTATCTCGGCGGGCTGGTGGTTACGGCGGGTGTTGAACGAACTTCATCTCTTGCAGGTGCCGCGGACGGCATTGCTTTTAAGTTGCGTCGTCGTCCTCTTGCTGGTTCTGATGGCCTTCTTGCAAGGCTCTGGCCCGCGCGCGATCACGCTCTTTCCGCTGGTGATTTTGACGGGCATGATCGAACGCTTCTGGTCCATGGAGGAAGAAGACGGCACCGCGAGTTCGCTGGGAGTGCTCGCTTCAACACTCTTTATCGCCGTCTGTGTTTGGGTGATGGCGATGATCCCGGCCGTGCCCGTGTGGCTGACGCGGCATCCGGAAACGCTTGGCCTGGTCATGGCGGCGCAATTGCTTCTCGGCCGTTACACGGGTTTCCGGTTGCTGGAACTTTACCGCTTCCGGGCGCTCGCGATTCCCACGGTTTCGTTTTCGAGGGCGCTCCGATGAGATGGCTCCTCGGCGGCCGCCGTTTGCGACAACTCGGAATCCTCGGCATCAACCGCCGCAACGCGGAGTGCATTCTCGATCACAATCCACGTTCACGTTTCTCCGTGGTGGATGACAAACTCGAAATGGCGGAACTCTGCCGCCGAATTGGTGTACCAACTCCCGCGATTCACGGTGTTCTCTCCACGCATGGCGAATTACCTTTGCTCGAAGGCCTTCTATACGGCCGTAGCGACTTCGTGCTCAAGCCCGCGCGCGGCTCAGGCGGCCGCGGCATCGCGATCATCGAAGAACGCGAGGACGATCGCTTCCGTCGATCCAACGGAAAGTGGACCGATCTCGACGGCTTGCATTCCTTCGCGTCCGACATTCTCTCCGGTATGTTTTCCCTGGGTGGGCAACCCGATCGCGTGCTATTGCAACAGCGAGTGCGTGCCCACCCTTGTTTCGCGGAGATCGCCCCGCGCGGCGTGGCCGACGTCCGCATCATTCTCTATCGTTTCGAACCGGCCATGGCGATGCTGCGGCTGCCGACTTACGCGTCGAACGGCCGAGCCAATCTGCATCAGGGCGGCATCGGAGTCGGCGTGGACATCGAACGCGGCACCACTCACCTCGCGGTGCATGGCGACGAGATGATTACCCGTCACCCCGACACCCGCGCGCCGCTGCTCGATCGCCAAATCCCCGCCTGGGGCGCGATCCTCGACATGGCCCGTGTCACCGCTCGGGCCGTGGGATTGGGGTTTATCGGCATCGATATCGTGATCGACGAAAGCGAAGGCCCCCTCTTGCTAGAAGCCAACGCCCGGCCCGGACTGACGATTCAATTGGCGAACCAGAGAGGGCTACGGGAGATGATTGAGCAAATCGACGCCCGCGAGCCGTATCGCCGCGGGTCATGAAACCAAAAACATCTGAACCACAGAGACACAGAGAAAACAAAAAGAGAAGGCAGAGAAGAAAAAATGTAGCGGGCGAAAATGCTCGCATGTATTCTCTTCTTGTCTTCTCTGTACTACTCACTCCGCGAATTTTGCTTCCGAAACACAATTTTCGAGATAAGTGGCTCAAAAAATCGACCACTGATCGCACGGATAAGAAGCCAATGGGTTCTGGTTTTCATCCGTGCGATCCGTGTTACTTGGCCTCAAAATCTTCGCGGCGTGCGCAAAATAAACAAGAAATGGGCCACAGAGGACACAGAGATCACCGAGAAAAAATCAGAAAAATTCCTGCTTTCTCCGTGTCCTCTGTGTCCTATGTGGCTCACTTCTTGTTTTGATTGCGGCTCAGCTGCGCCGTGAAATCCGTGGTCTGTCTTTCCATTGAATCACCTTCACGTTCGAAACACCCGAGTTGGTTTTCTCGTCTTCTCTGTGTCCTCGGTGCCTCTGTGGTGAAAACTCTTGGGTTGCGGGTTTCCCGCGCTGTTCACGTTCGAAACACCCGAGTTGGTTTTCTCGTCTTCTCTGTGTCCTCGGTGCCTCTGTGGTGAAAACTCTTGGGTTGCGGGTTTCCCGCGCTGTGCTTCTGTGCCTCTGTGGTTCAACCCTCTTCGGTTTTGGTTCGGGGATAGCCGCTCATAAATCGATGATCCCTTCGACCGTTTTCTTGAGTTGCGAAGGGGCTCTGATATGTGCTTCTTGTGCCTCGGCCGAACGTGAGGGGCTCGCATCCAATCCGAGAATTTCGCCGCGCAGGCGTTCTCGTTCTCGGTCGATCTGTTCGGGAGTCGCCCCCAGATCTTGAAGAATGAACTTGGTCATCGATAGCGCCACTTCCCCTTCGCCGGCGAAGACTTCATGGGCACCGGCCCGAACGAGTGCGGGTGCTTCACGCAAATAAGTGGTACGGACCAGAACCTGAATGTCGGGATTGAGTTTGCGGGCGAGCCGGATGGTCTCCACGGCCCCATGTAGTTCGGAAGCGCTGAGGATGATGCTCGCCGCTTGATCCACTCCCGCGCTTTCGAGAGTCGCCAAATGCGTGGAGTCGCCGTACACGGCGGACAGACCGGAATTTCGCAAACGCCGCACGGTTTCCAGGTTCATTTCGATGATGGTGGGCTCGATGCCGTTCTCGCGAAGCAATCGAGTCAGCGTGCTTCCGACAGGACCGTAGCCGATGACGATGGCGCGATAGCGAGCCGAACTCGGCGCGTCGATTTTGCTTGGCGTTTTATCCAGGTGAGACCCCGATGCCCCCATGCGCGCCGTCAATCGCTTCCACAGCCTAGGCTGCCTTGATGCCCAGGCCTCGAAAGGATTCACCAGACGATACAACAACGGATTGAGGGAAATCGAAACGATGGCCGCGGCCACCAGCGCGTTCATGCCGCTATCCGGTAAGATTTTGAGTTTCATCCCCAAGGCGGCCAGGATGAAAGAGAATTCACCGATTTGCGCCAGGGCCACCGCAACGGCAAAAGCGATTCGCACGGGATAGCGAAGGAACCAGACAATTAGAAAGGCGGCGAGCGGTTTGCCGATCAGAATGATCGCCAGCGTCAAGGCGACGAGTCCCGGCGAGTTCACGAGAAAGGCCGGGTCGAACAGCATTCCCGTGGAAACGAAGAAAAGTACGGCGAAGGCATCGCGCATCGGCAAGGCTTCCGTGGCGGCACGCAAGCTGAATTCAGAACGACCGACGACCATGCCGGCCAAGAATGCCCCGAGTGCCATCGAAACGCCAAAGATCGTGGCCGACCCGACGGCGATTCCCAATGCCACGACGAGGATCGTTAACGTGAAGAGTTCGCGCGAGCCCGACGCCGCCGCCCGAGCGAGCAGCCAGGGAATCACGCGGCCGCCGACGACGAAGACCGTCGCGACGAGCAGGCCAATCTTCAGCGCGGCCAGTCCCAACGCCAAAAGGACATGGCTGATTCCGCCTTCTCTACTGCCAAGGATCTCCGGCATCAACACCAGAACCACAACGGTGAATAGGTCTTCGACAACCAGCCAGCCGATGGCGATGTGCCCGACGCGCGTGTGCAACTCGTGAAAATCCGACAGCACGCGGGTGAGTACGACCGTGCTGGCAACGGAGATTGCCAAGCCATAGACGAGGCCGGCCTGCCAACTCCAGCCGAGTGCCATAACCGCGAGTGCTCCGAGCAAAGTGGCCGCGATGCTCTGCCCGACGGCGCCTGGCACGGCGATTCGGCGAACGGCGAGCAAATCGTTGAGATGAAAATGCAATCCCACGCCGAACATGAGGAGGACGACGCCGATCTCGGCCATCTGCTCAGCGAGCAGGCGATCGGCGACAAACCCAGGCGTATTAGGTCCGACCGCGATCCCAGCCAAAAGGTAGCCTACGATGGGCGACAAGCCCAACCGATGCGTTATCCAACCCAAGACCAGTGCGACGGCCAAACCGCAGGTGAACGTCAAAATCAAATCGATATTGTGCAAAACGGACCTCCCTGTACACCGCGTGTTCCACGAGGATTGGCATCACTCGGAGCATGTATCCTTGAATGCTAAAGAAACTCCCGAACCGTCACGACACGATGTTCGCGAGCGGCGGCGAAGACTGCCTCGCAGAGCGCGATCGTTTCCAGATTGTCGCGGCCGCCGATTTCCGGTTCAGTCCCCTCTTCCAGCGCGACGAGGAGCTGCGCCATCGTCCCCGTGAAGGCGTCCGGAAACCAAACTTCCGGCCACCGCGGTTGGAACCAACCATCGGGAAGGAGTTTTGACGTGACATCGAGCGTACTCGGCACACGAGCGGGATAGCCGGGCCAACCGATGGTGCCGCGCGCCAGGCCGTCGGTCCCCTCGACGCGCCAGCGGATACCGATATCGCTTGCAGCCCCTTCGCGGGGGCCGGTCCAGACGTCGTCCCAGGAGCAGCAACGCATGCCGTTGTCGTGTTCCAGGATGTAGAGATTGATGCCATCTGTATGTGGGAACTTGGTGCGTGGATCGGGCCGCGTGCTGGCCAAGACTCGGTCGGGTGTGCCGAACCAGTAGCGAAACGTATCGAGATGATGGATGCTCATCACGAAGGTCGCGAGGGAATGCAACCCTTCGCTCCAGGGCATCCAGTGCGGGATGGCCCGCATGTCGATGGTCGCCAGCACGGGGTCGCCGATCCAACCGCGGCTCAGCACATCCTTCATCGCTCGAATCGATTGGTCGAAACGCATGTTCTGATTGACCGCCAGCGTGATGCCCGCCGCGGCACAGACATCGACGCAAGCGCGGGCCACGCGAACCGACATCGCCAGCGGCTTCTGGGCAAGGATGCCCTTGAGGGTTCCTTTGCGAGCCGCCGCCTGAATGATGGCAGGCTGCGCGTCCGGCGGCACGGCGATGTCGAGAACTTCCAGGCTCGGATCGGCCAGAAGAGCATCGAACGTGTCGTGGACTTTCGTAATGCCGTGCAATTCCGCGACGGCCTTCGCTTTGGCCGGATCACGCGAAGTTATCGCGACTGGCTGAAAACCGGCCATACGATACGCCGGCAGATGGCAATCACGCATGATAAACCC
>JAIOQJ010000097.1:0-2441 GCA_021413475.1 Planctomycetota bacterium
CGTTGCTCAGTGCATCGACGACATCTGCGTTATTCGCTCGATGCACACCAACACGCCGAATCACGAACCGTCGCTGCTGATGATGACCTGCGGCGACACGCAACCCGTGCGGCCGGCCATGGGCTCATGGCTGCAATACGGTCTAGGCAGCGACAACCGCGACCTGCCGGGTTTCGTGGTGATGTGCCCCGGCAAACCGGTTGTGGGGCCGGCCCTATGGAGCAGCAGCTTTCTGCCCGGTATCTTCCAGGGCGCGCACATCAACAATAGCAAGATTGATCCCAAGAATGTGCTGGCGAATATCGACAACCAGCACCTGTCGCGACGCCTGCAACGCGAGCAACTCGACCTGCTCAATGGCATGAACAAGCTCCATCTCGAACAACGCGGCGGCCGCGATAATCCGCTGGAGTCGCGCATCGCTTCCCTCGAGATGGCCTTCCGCATGCAGACGGAAGCCCAGGAAGTCTTCGACCTGAACCGCGAAACCAAAACGACCCGCGAACTCTACGGAACGAGTCCGTTTGCCGACGCTTGCTTAACTGCCCGCCGACTCGTGCAACGCGGCGTGCGCATGGTGCAGATCTTCACCGGCGGCGGCCAGCCTTGGGACGACCACGGCGACATCTTCAACCATCGCAACCACGCGAAGCTGACCGACCAACCGATCGCGGCCCTGCTGAAGGATCTGAAATCAAGCGGCTTGCTCGAAGATACCATCGTCCTCTGGGGCGGCGAATTCGGGCGAACGCCGTCCTCGCAAGGAGCCAAAGGCCGCGACCACAACAACCGCGGCTTCAGCGTCTGGATGGCCGGCGGCGGAGTCAAAGGCGGCATGGTCTACGGTTCTTCCGACGAGATCGGCTACGCCGCTGCCGAGAATAAGATGCACGTCCACGACCTGCATGCCACCATCTTGCATTTAATGGGCCTCGACCATGAGAAGCTGACCTATCGCTACTCGGGCCGCGATTATCGATTGACCGACGTGTCCGGGACGGTGGCGAAGGCGATTATTGCGTGAGCGACTCCATTGCGGTATTCTTCAACGCGGTTGTAGAATGAAGCCGGAGTGAGCCATGATCGAGTTGATCGAAAAACATCGAGAGGAACTGTCGGCCCTTTGCCGACAGCACCAGGTCCAGACCCTTGAGGTTTTCGGTTCTGCCGCCAACGGAACATTCGATCCGGCGCGTAGCGATCTCGACTTCTTGGTGAACTTCCTGCCGGTTGAAAAGGAGCAGATTGCTCCCGATTACTTTGGACTATTGCACGCCTTGGAAGATCTTTTTCATTGCAAGATCGACCTTCTCATGGAGAGGGCGATTCGGAATCCATACCTGCGCCGCGGAATAGATGACAGCCGCAAGTTGATCTATGCCGCATGATCCACGGAAATCTCTGGAAGATATGCGCCGGGCGGCTGATTTTCTGGTGCATCTCACAACTGGGCGAACGCTCGACGATTATCGCGCGGACGAGGTGCTGCGGTCAGCCGTCGAGCGTAAGTTCGAGATACTGGGTGAAGCACTAAATCGCCTTCAGAAGTCGGACCCCGCGCTCGCACTCCAGATTCCGGAACATCGACAGATTATCTCGTTTCGCAACGTGCTGATTCATGGATACGACATCATCGACGAAGCGGTTGTTTGGAAGATTGTTCAACAGGATTTGCCGAAGCTGAAGCAACAGGTGGAATCCATGTTGGCGAACTTGGGCTCCCCTTGAAAAGAGAATCAGCGGCTTTCCACGAGGTCCTCTCCCATGCTTCGAATTTTCGACAAAGGCACCGCCCTGTGCGACGGCATCACCCGCCGGGAATGGCTGCGCGTCGGCGGCATCGGGCTCGGTGGATTGACGCTGTCGTCGATGCGGGGGCAACCCGCTCGAGCGGCGGAAGCGGTTCGTCACATCGGTAAGGCGAAGTCTGTCATCGTTTTGGGCCTTACGGGTGGGCCGCCGCAGCACGAGACCTGGGATCCGAAGCCGAACGCACCGGTCGAGATTCGCGGCAACTTTGGCACCATCCAATCTAAAACGCCGGGTCTGATGGTCGGCGAACTGATGCCGCGGACCGCGCAACTCACCGACAAGATCGCCGTGCTCCGTGCCCTTTCGACCGGCGACAACGCACATTCTTCCAGCGGCTACCAGATGCTCACGGGCATTCAACATCTGCCGCTCAATCAAGAAAGTGCCACGCCGAAAGCGCCGAACAATTGGCCCAGCATGGGCGCACTTGTTCGCTATCTTCGGCCGGGGCAGGGGCGTCTGCCCTCCGCGGTTACGATTCCCGAACACATCTGGAACGATGGCAATTTCCCCTGGCCGGGACAGGATGCCGGAATCCTCGGCCGCAAGCACAACCCCTGGCTGATCCATTGCGATCCGAACCAGGCGAACTTCAAGATCGACGCGATGAGCCTCCCTGACGAGATCGA
>JAIOQJ010000097.1:2448-3399 GCA_021413475.1 Planctomycetota bacterium
GCTGCGGCTCGATGAACGCCGTTCGCTTCTCGAACAGATGAATCATCATCTCGATGGCTTGAATCGCACCGGCGATTTCGAAAGCCAGGTTGCGGACCAGCGCAAAGCGTTCGAACTGATCGGCTCGGGTGCCGCTCGCAAGGCATTCGACCTGGATCAAGAACCCGCCAGCGTCCGCGATCGCTATGGCCGCAGTCGATTCGCTCAGAGTGTTCTGCTGTCGCGCCGCCTGGTGGAAGCTGGTGTCTCGCTGGTGCAGATCAACTGGACGCGCATCCCCGACAAATTGAACCAGGGCGGCTGGGACACCCATTCGAAACACAACGAAGCCTTGAAGACCTTCCTGATGCCGATGATGGACCAAGCCTACTCGGCCCTCATTGAAGATCTCGAAGTTCGCGGCTTGTTGTCGGAAACGCTGGTCGTCTGGTTCGGCGAATTCGGCCGCACGCCGAAGTTCAACGGTGCCGGCGGCCGTGACCACTGGGGCAATGTCTTCTCGCTGGCCCTAGCCGGCGGCGGCATCAAGGGCGGTGCGGTGTATGGGGCTTCGGATAAGAATGCCGCGTACCCGCTCGAAGGCAAAGTTGAGCCGCGCGATTTTCTGGCGACAATTTTCCACTGCCTCGGTTATCATCCCGATACCGAGATCCGCGACACCCTCGGCCGGCCGCTGCCGTTGAGCCGCGGGCAGGTCATCAATGCGATCGTTTGAGATGTGACATCGGTTTGATTCCTTGCCGAATGAGGAAAACGGATGAGCGATCGAACTTACCAACCGAGCGACGCGAACATCCGAAACGGTTCGGCAGCGAGGTCGATTGTTCGTTCGTGTTTCATCTTCGTTGCCTGCCTGATCGGCCTCGCTATCCCCGCAACACTTCGTGCCGAAGAACCCGCGATCGCCGCGCCCAGCTTCAATCGCCATGTCGTGCCAATGCTGTCGCGCCT
>JAIOQJ010000098.1 GCA_021413475.1 Planctomycetota bacterium
GAACACCCTCGAACAGGCCAAGGGACCGACCGGCAACGCATTCCAAATTCAGATAGAATTGCTGGAAATGGATCTTGAGCCATTCCGCCGCAATCTCACGATTGCCGAGGAAAAGATCCGCCAGGTTTCACGCAAAAAGAACGAGGGCGACGATGAAGCCGAGGGACCTTCGCTCGACGATTTACGCAAGATTCGCCAGCGTTTGACGAAGGAAATCAATTCGCGGGAGATCGAACTCTTTCGCATCCGTGCCGATCGCTTTCCTCAGGATTCGACGAATCGCCTGGAACTGGGTGCCCGCTTGTTGAAGGCCGACCAGATTGATGAAGCCATCGTCGAATTGCAAAAGGCCCGCAAAGAACCGAAATGTCTGGCCCGCGCGACGATGTATCTAGGTTTCTGTTTCAAGCGTCGAAAGAACTGGCGTTTAGCCCAACGCAATTTCGAGGAAGCTCTCGAAAATCTTTCACCGACGGAAGAGACGGATCGCAAGGAAATCCTGTTCCAACTCGCCCAGGGCCATGCCGAATCCGGCGACCTGGCCAAAGCCATCGACCTGGGCCACGAACTGGCGAACCGCGATTTTGCGTATCGCGACATCGGCAAGCTTCTCGATGAATGGGAAGATCGGTTGCAGAAGGCGTGAAATGCCGCTTGTGGTTGGGCGCTCGATTTGTGGACGCGAGCGATCCCGTTAACACGCGGCGAGCGCTAAGCCGCAAGCGGCTCCCAAATCCCCCATCTTCCGCCGCGAGAAATCGAGCTTGGCGAAATCGGCCATTTCGGGCAATATGCCGGTTCTTGACCCGAATATCCCGGCCTGGAACGTGGCGCAAAACACCATGCAGATTCCTTTTCAGCGTGCTACCTTTCGCAAGCCGAATGCAGTCAACGCGTTACGGCCGCGGCATCGCCTTTGGCGCATCGTCTTGTTTGGATTCTTCGCGGGTCTGAGCATCGTTCTCGGATACGAGGTCATTCGAGTCGTCCTGCTGAGCAATCAGCACACCGTTATTCCTGGCCGCGTCTACCGTTCCGCGCAGCTTTCGCCCACACAGCTTCACGAACTAATCGAGAAGGAAGGAATACGAACAGTAGTCAACCTGCGCGGTTGCTGTATTCCTTTCGATTGGTATCAGTCCGAGTGCCGTGTCACGCACGAGCGTGGTGTCAGCCATGAAGACATCACGCTCTCGGCGAATCGTCTCCCGCCGCCGCTGGAACTTCGCCGATTGATTGAAGTGATGGATCGCTCGGAATACCCGATCGTTTTTCATTGCCGCCAGGGGGCCGATCGGACCAGCCTGGCGGCGACCATGTATATGCTGCTTCACACGGACGCGGAATATTCCGTCGCTCTGAAGCAATGTTCGCCGCGATATGGGCATTTCCCGTTTCTGACGACGGCGAATATGGATCTTTTCTTCGAGATGTATGAGAAATGGCTCGTGAAGAGCGGATTGATTCATCAGCCAGAACATTTTCGCCGTTGGGTGCTCGACGAGTATCGTCCCGACCCGGCTCCAGCGCTTATCGAGTTGATCGACCCGGAAGAGACGCTCATTGCCGGTGAAGCCGGGGTCGTGCGAATTCGAGTCAAAAATCTTTCGAACTCGATCTGGCATTTGAAGAATGGATCTTTCACCGGTGTGTTTGTCCGTTACGGCATTACGGGTCCAGATGGAAAGCACTTCGGTACGCAATATGCCGGCCGCTTTGAGGCAACGGTGGCCCCGGGGGCGTCGATTGAAATACCCCTGGCCCTCCCGCTCCTTACTACGCCAGGAAACTACCGAATTTCGGTCGATTTGTCCGACAAGCACCTGAGTTTCACGCAGCTAGGTTCAACTCTGTTTGAATGCGAGATTCAGGTTCAAAAGGCCACACGGAGGTGAGTGACATGCGGAAAATTTCGATTGTCGTGCCGATCAAGGATGAACGCGAAAATCTCGTTCGCTTGCATGAAGCGGTGCGCGAAGCGATGCGCGTGCAACCCGATTGGGAGCTTGTCGTTGTTGACGATGGCAGTACCGATGGCTCCTACGACCTTTTGCAAACGCTCGCCGCGAATGACAAGCGCGTGAAGGTCGTGCGCCTTCGCCGTAACTTCGGCCAGGCTGCCGCCATGCAGGCCGGCATCGATGCCGCCTCGGGCGATGTGATCGCGACGATGGATGGCGATCTACAGAACGATCCCAGCGATTTTCCGATGCTCCTGGCGAAGCTCGACGAAGGGTATGACGTCGTTCTGGGAGAACGCGCTAAACGCCAGGATTCGATGATTATTCGCAAGGTTCCCAGCCGAATTGCCAACTGGCTGATTCGCAAAGTAACGGGTCTGCCCTTCCGCGATTTCGGCTGCACACTTCGCGTGATGCGGCGGGAAGTGGCCTCCTCGATGCGGATTTATGGTGAGATGCACCGCTTCATCCCCGTGCTTGCCCAGCAACTGGGCGCGAAGATGACGCAGGTGCCCGTGAAGCATCATCCCCGAACGGCGGGTGTCTCGAAATACAGCATGGGCCGGGCCGGCCGGGTTTTCCTCGATTTGCTGACCGTCAAATTCTTGACCAGTTACCTCACGCGGCCGATGCACTTTTTGGGCATGATCGGCTTATGGATCATTGCACTGGGTTTCGCCAGTCTCGCGGGCACCACCGCGATGAAAATCGGCTGGCAAATCGACATGACCGGCAATCCGCTGCTCATGCTCAGCGTGCTGCTCACGCTCGTTGGCATCCAGCTACTCTCGACCGGCTTAATTGGGGAAGTGCTGGCCAGAACGTACTTCGAAAGCCAGGACAAGCGGCCGTATACGGTCCGCGAGACTTGCAATTTGAGTGAAGTAAGAGAGAGCGGACGGAAGGCGGCGTGAGCGCCAGCCCAGGAATGTCCGGCGAGCCAGGCAGTGTAAGCTCCTGGCGGATTTTGCGAACCACTTGGTTGGTGAAATCCTCCAGGAGCTTACGCAACCTGGCTCGCCGATCCGATTGCAACCTGGTTCGCCAAGCGTGAGAACCACTTTTCTCACTGGTTCGTCACGACAAGTATATCGCAATTCTTCAGGAAATCGTACTGCCGGGCCACTGTTCGATAAGCCAAAGCCTTCGGCTTTTGTTCCTGGATCTGCTTCCAGACCGGTTCGGGGACGAACAAATAGACAGGAAGCCGCAACGCCAGCGTATCGGCGGCCTGCACCCAGTTGTTGATGCGCTCGACCTCCCGGCGGCTGTAGAAAACGACGCTCGGCTGGAACCATTGCAACGCGAGTAAGCGGCTGTCGTGTTCCGCTTGCCGGACGCCGGATTCGGCAACCAGTTTTCTGGGAGCCTTGTATTCATCGAAGGAAAGAACGGGCAGAGCCGCGACGAGAGCGACAAAAGCCGTCGCACAGATGCCCATGCTGCTGACAAAAAGAGTTTTGCGTGTTCGCAATAGGGCGGCTCCGGCGATGATCGCTCCGCCGATGGGAACCAATCCCAGCCAGAGCCAGCGTTCAACGCCTGGAAATAGTCGCATTTTCGCCCCAGGAATGGCAATTAGGCCACCCGCGATCGCAAGCCCCATTCCGGTGACCACGCCAACGAAGAGTAGACCCATGGCCGCGGCGGGCATGATCCAGCGGGGTAACGTGAGTCTCCCCGTCCGCCATTGTTCGAGGAATCGGGCCGTCAGAATCGCCAACGCGGGGTAAACCGGCAGAACGTAGTTAGGCAATTTCGTGGCGGCGATCGAGAAGAAACCGAGGTACGTCGCCAGCCAGCATAGCAGAAATCGGCACGCCTCACGATCGTTTTCCGGCGCGGAATCCACAGAAGCTCTTCGAGCTTCCTTGACCGAGTACCAAATGGTCGCAGCCAGGAAGATGCTCCAGGGAGCAAACAGAACCATGACTCCCAGAATGTGGTAGTAGATCGGCCCCTGATGGTTCTCCATCGGTTGCATGAAGCGGGTGACGTTCTCGCGGCCGATGAACTGCTTGATCCACGCGCCGCGGGTTTCAACCGTGACGAGAATATACCAGGGGGCCGCGACCAGTAAGAAGGCGAGGAATCCCCAGATCAACCGGCGATCGAGAAGTCGGCTCAGTTGCCGATTCCAAAGCAAATGCAGGAAGATGACCACCGCGGGCATGACGATGCCGACGGGGCCCTTCGTGAGGACCGCGAGACCCGCCGCCATGCTGCACGGAATGATCCAGGTCTGGCTTCCGTTCCGCGAAAGGATCCAGAACAGAAAATAGGTCAGGACCGTAAACAGGAGAAGGGTGCTGTCCGGTGTGGCGGCGTGGGAGAGCATGCAAAATTCGAAGGCGCTCGCGAGAACGATCCCCGCCAAGAGGCCGGTTTGAACGCCAAACATTCGGCGGGCCAGTTCATAGATCATTAAGACGGTCGACATTCCCGCCAAGACGGATGGGAATCGTGCTCCAAATTCGGTGACTCCAAAAACGGAGTACGATGCCATTTGCAGCCAGTAGAGCAGGGCGGGTTTGGCCGTTCGAAGTTCGAAGTTGAAGTGCGGCGAAATCCACCGGCCCGCTTCCATCATTTCGCGGGCTGCCTCGGCGTTGACCCCTTCATCGACGTCCCAGAGGCTGTGTACTCCGAGATTCGGCAGCGTCAGTAGGGCCATCGCGGCCAGCAGCAGGGCGTAATGTGTCAACCGATGCATCCACATGGGAAACGATCCTTGTTTCGGTGGCGTGAAGTAGTCCGGTTGCTCCGCAACCGGTGGTCCGACGCGGATTAGCCAGTCTACAGAGCAGGCGATCATACTGGATAAAGTCAGTTCCTGGGAGGCCAACCTCCCCGTAGAGTCCGGTGAAAACGGCTTGCAAAACACGCATCCCGAGGATTTGCTGGTTGCTGTCCCCTCAAACGTGTGTTAAACCGTAATGAGAAGGTTAGAGGTGACATTTCCTCAGACTCGAAAACTTGAGGTAATACGAACGACCGGGGAGCAATTTCTCCCTGGATCAGGGAAACGGACGTGCCCACCTTGCTACAAGCTCACTTGAGATGATGTAATATGGGCTGGGGAGTAATAAGAACCACTCCACCGGCTCGCGTTCAATGGATCAGCTGCCGCAACGAGTTGGCTCGTCGCTCCTGGAGTCCCGCGTCATGGCGAATTGTTCCTTTTGTGGACATGAAAACAAGGATGGGACCCTGTTCTGTGAGAAATGCAAAACCGATCTAACGGTTGCCGTACCTGTTGTGCCGATCGGGATCAGCGAATTGTATCCGGAAATGAATCCGGACGCTCTCATGTCACTCGAAACGTCAGCAAGTGAAGCAGACCTTACATCGCAAACTCTACGATTCGACAAAATTCCGTTGGTTGAGAGCCTCGGCCTACGCGTGACGGATAGCGATCCGAAGAAGGCCGTCCCAGCCAAGAGTGATTCGTTACCCGCGGTTGCTCCCGCCGGAACAGTTTTCACACCCAAAGACGGCCAATCCGGTCCATTGACGGTAGCCACTGCTTCCGTTTTGCCCGTTGGAACGTCGGTTGAGTTAAAGCCCCGTCTCCTCGTCATTCGCGGCGAAAAGCTTGAATGCCAGTATCCGATCTATCCTGGTAAAAACTATCTTGGCCGCACGGATGAGAAACCGGTCGATATCGACCTGGAAAACCAAGAGCCGCCCGACCGCATTTGGACATCGCGGCAGCATGCGGTTATCATGCTTGAAGGTGGCACGTTAACTATCGAAGACCTCAACAGCCTCAATGGGACGTTTGTGAATCGCACGCGGGTACATCCTGGCCAACTTCGCACCTTGCAGGTGAACGACATCATTCAAGTGGGGACCGTGCAGATGCGGTTACTCCTCGGTTGACAATTGGGAATCGACGCGTGACCCGTGATTCCATGACGTCCGAACCTTCCGCCGCGCCGCCGTCCACCCGTGATGAGCCGCCGAAGGATGGGCGCGCCTCGGGCTCATCTTCAAAAAACGGCGATTCTTTTCCCGCGACATCGCCGAAAGAGGTGCCGGCGGATCCGCTTCCCGAACCGGGACAGGTGGTTGGCGGACGCTACCAGATTGGTGATTTGATCCTCCAGCGTGGGCCAACCCAACGTTTCCAGGGACTCGATCACTGCAGCGGACTGGGTTCGCCAATGCCGATCGTTGTTATCCGGCAAGCACTGCTGGCATCGGAGGCCGCGAGCGCCAATCCCGAATCTTTTGACTCGGCGCAGAAGACACCCATTGACGATGAGTCGCTGCTGGCCGACACCAAGGTGGATGATATTCCCGAATGGCCGAGCCTCGCGTGGGAGAAGCGCCTGCTCGCGCGGACCTCGCATCTCTCGCTGCCGCGCATCCTCGATATGTTCGAGGAAAAAAATTACGAGTACATGATCGAGGAAGTGCCCCTCGGTCGCTCGTTTTGGGATTCCTGGGAGGAAGAGCCGGTAAGCTGGCACACGCGTTGCTTGTGGTTGATTCAAATTGCGGAAGCGCTCGAACAACTGCATCAAGTGGGGGGAATCCTCGCTGATCTGCGTCCCGAAATAGTCGTGGTCACACCGACGAGACAGGCCGTGCTTACAGATTTAGCAAGCTTGTTGCCGCAGTCTCCGCCGGAGAAAAAGAATGTTCCCGAGTCTCTGTACGCGGCCCCCGAACTCCTTTCCGATCCCGAGAATATCGACGCGCGCTCGGATCTATACAGCTTCGGGGCGATGATCTATTCCCTTTTGCATGGCCGGGAACTGACAGACCTGGATTTTACCGACAAAGGCATGCCGCGCCCTTATCTGGAACGGTATCCTGATGGGCACCCCATGCTGGGCAGGTTGCTTGCGCGCACGTTCACTCACGAAGTTGACCGGCGTTTTCCCAGCCGTGACCGTGCCGCGACCGACCCATCGGGCTTTCATGAGCTGATCGACACGTTGCGTGCCTGCTCACGATGCCTTGATGCAATCCGACTAGACGTCGCGGGATGGACCAATACCGGCGTGGTGCGCTCGGGCAACGAAGACGCGATCGCGGTACTTCACTGCATGGAAGCTCGGTTGGAAGATAGCGATGATTTCACCGTGATCGTTTTAGCCGATGGGATGGGCGGCATGGCCAGCGGCGAAGTGGCCGCCTCCATGACAATTCAGACGATTCGCGACTTCTTTTTTCAACATCCACCCTTCACCGACCTCATGCTTTCGAAGACGACCCCAGACAGCCCAAAAGCGGAAGATTCGCCCCTTTCAACGCCCGCGGAAGTGATCCAGGCCGCATTGCGAGAAGCCAATCGCCGCGTGTGGGAGCAGGGGCAGAATAACCCCGAACAACGCGGCATGGGCTGCACGGCCGAGGTCGTATTGATCGATGGCAAGCAGGTCTGGATCGGTCATGTGGGCGATAGCCGAACCTATCATGCGCGTCACGGTCGATTGATCCAGGTCACGCACGATCAGACGCTGGTGAGCCAGCTCGTGGCACTCGGTCAGTTGACCGAGGCGGAAGCATCGCATCATCCGCAACGCTCGGAGTTGCAGCAAGCAATTGGCGGGCGGCGGGATGTTTATCCCGATCAGTACACGCTGACGCTCGAGACGGGCGACTGGTTGCTCGTCTGTACGGATGGGTTGTCAAACCAACTCAAACCGGCGGAAATCATTTCGATCATGCACGCGGCCGGTTCAGCGGAGAAAGCGGCTCGTCGGCTCGTCAATCACGCGATTCTTTCCGTGGCCCAAGATAATGTGTCGGTGGTGGTGGCGCGGGAGTGTTGAAATGGCGATGGATGTTCGATTGCACTTCGTGAGATGGCCAACCCAAGCAAGCCAAGCAAAACGAAAGACGGCCAAGGAAGGCCGTCCTACGAAGAAGCACGTGTAAGCAGAAAGGCCGCCGCGAAGCCGAGGAAACCCGCGAGAACCGACGTGGAAACGTAGATCATCGCCAAATCCCAACGGTCGCGCTGGATGAATTCCGCCACTTCCAGAGAGAACGTCGAGAATGTGGTGAATCCGCCGCAAAAGCCGGTGCCGAGTAGGAGGAAGCCGACTCCCGCGCGATCCTTAAAAAGGGCGGCCACGACGCCGAGCAGGATCGACCCGCTGACGTTGATGGCGAACGTGCCCCAGAAGTATTCCTTGGCCCAGGGATGGGTGCGGAACCAGAGACCAATTCCGTATCGGGCATTTGCCCCGGCCGCTCCGCCGACGCCGATCAGGAAGATCGGATGCGTCAGCAGAGCCGTCAGCCAGCCGAAAATCACGTCTTGCCTCCGCTCAATATTCAAAACGCGCACCGAGATTGATACCCTGAATCCACATGCCGGTGTCGTTGAAGGAGAAGCCTGGATTGCCCCGGGTGCTCGGCACCGAGTTGGGCAAATACAGCGTGTTCGACGTGTTCACGTTCGTGTTCACCACGCTGTTGATGCGTACCACATTACTGATGAACATTCCGGTCCAACCGAAGTAGATCGCGGCACGATCGGTGACGTTGTAATTCAGGTTGAATCCAATTTCCGGAATCACGGCAAATTTCCCCTTGCTGAATTCGCCGCTGTTGTTGCCTTGAGCCCAGAGGCCAACTGGTTGCGTCAGCACTTGTCCATTGGCTTGAACCAGCGAATTGCTGCCGCGGATTTCAACTCTTTGGTTCACACCGCCCACGGCGAACTTGAACGTGCCGTCGAGGCTGAATCGGTTGTACCCAACCCAGCGCGAATTGATGCCAATTTGGCCGCCGTAGAAACTGTTGTGAACGCGAAACTGGTCGGCGACGGTGAATCGACGGCCATCGGGAAAGGTCGCCTGGGCGATGACATCGAGCGACTCTCGCATATTGAAGTAACGCGCACCGAACAGCCAGTCGGCGTTGTCCGCGAAGACCCGGAAGCCGCGCCAGCGGATGCTCGCGTCGGCATTGAAGATGTCCGTGGCGGTAAGCGAGGCGGCAATGGAGCCTCGATAGGGGAACGCGGGATCGGGAGTGGAGAAAATGAGGTTCGTTTGGCGGTTGTCGTTCAGACTGTTGTATAGCCGCGTCAGGATCGGGGATCCGTTAGAAACATACAAGGCCCGTTGGGCTTGATTTTCCAGACCGAAGCCGCTGACATCAAAGCCCAGCCCGCGATCCATGCCGAACCAGAAGCCTGTGTTCAGGCGTAGGCCCGAAATCCGTTTGTAATTCACCTCGTACTGCGAGGGGAAGATGGGGGTCGCCGCTCCGGCCGGAATGTCCCTTGCCGAGGCGAGGCTATCCGGCAATGTCGCGATCACGGGTGCGATTGGTTCCTTGGTGATCACCCAGTTCAGATAGTCCGCTCGTAACCAGAAGAGCTGGGGAGAGGCCGGACGCAACGGTGTGTACTCGTCGACGAGGCCCGCGTCCTGGTCCAATAAAAATGGGGCATTCGCGGGGGGCGTGGCAGTCCCGCGCCCGGCATCCGGCGGAACGATTCGATCCGTTGGTTGACCCCAACTTGGGGCGGACGCAAACAGCATCAGGGCCAAAACGCTACTGTGACCGATGCGCATAATCCGTCTCCGCCTAACGATTGCGATGAAGAAACGAGTCGTACGGGTTGTTCGCTCGCTTACACGAGAGATCGGCATCACCGGGTTGGAACTTGCGATAAAATTGCCACGGTGATGATAAAAAGCAGAGATTGCCCAAGCCACCTATCCCAACAGTGTGGTCTCGATACTCCTTTTCAGTCGGCCCGACTTCATGGGTCGGCTCGATTCCGTACGTGTTCTTCTCTGGCACAATCGTCCCAATTCAGTTACAAGTCAAATCTTCTAGGTAGGCGGGGTAATCTCCGCGAGAGTTTCGAATTTGCCAAGTTGTTGGGGTGGTCGCATGGATGCGCATCGCTGGTTTGATCGGAGCTGGCTCATTTGCTGGGGCCTCGTCTCCTCGATTTGGTGCTTTACCGCCGCCGACCATCTCAGCGCGACTTTCGACGAACCGCACTACATCAAACATGGTTTGCACGCCTGGCGCTCGGGAAGTTATCACATGCTGCTGCGCGGCGGGACAATGCCGCTGCCGACCGATGTGGAACTCCTCCCCGTCTATGTTTGGGAACAAGTTCGCGATCGTCCCTTCAATCTCGACACGGAGTTTGCCACGGTTCTGCGGACCGCTCGGGCCAGTAATCTATTCTTTTGGTGGATGCTACTTTATTTTTCCTGGCGGCTGGGCAGGCGTTTCGGCGGGCCATGGGCCGGTCGTTTTGCGGTCGTCTTGATCGCTTGTGAACCGAACTTTCTGGCGCATGCCAGCTTGGCGACGACTGATATCGCCATCAGTGCCTGCCTGGCAATGTTCACCGAGTTCTATCTCGCAGGGCGCGACAAAAGTTGGCTGCACCGTGTCGGCATTCCCGGACTCTGTTTTGGTTTTGCTTTGCTCGCCAAGGTCTCGGCCCTTGCTTTCGGTGGGCTCGTCATGGGCGCATTTGAGCTTCATCGATTGGGACAATCGCCATTCTTTCGCGATTTCCGCGCGATCGGACTTCTGACGTGGTTGCGCACCCTTTGGAAAGAAACGTCCGCCTTTCGTCGCGACACGGCGCAGATCATTATCCTTGGCTTGGCCTGGGTGTTCATCTACTGCGGAAGCGATTGGCGTGCCGAGCGAGGTTTCGCGAATTGGGCACGCACCTTACCCGATGGTCTCGGTAGAAGTTTCATGGTTTTCTTTGCCGAGAATTTGCGGATCTTCCCAAATGCGGGGCAAGGGCTTTTCTACCAGGTCATGCACAATTTCCGCGGCCACGGCGTATTTGTCATGGGCGATTGGTTTCCGCGAGCCGTCTGGTATTATTTCCCAGTCGCCTTGACGATGAAGCTGACTCTCCCCGTTTTGGTACTTATCGTCTCGACATTCCTGGTTCGACCGAAATCGTACTGGCACCCGCTCGGTCTGCTTGTGGCGATCTTGTTTCTCTTCTCAGTCAACTGTCGGGTGCAGATTGGCATCCGTCTGATTCTGCCATTCCTGACATTTTTGATGGTCGCCTTGGCAGTGGCTCTCGTGCAAATGCTTCCGGAGCGAATGCCTGCCTGGGTTCGCCCTGCCAGTTTTGCGAGCGTTTGTCTGGCGCTGGTCATGCCCATGCTCATCGTCTGGCCGCACGGTCTGTGTTACTTCAATCCTTTGTGGGGAGGTCCGGAAGAAGGCTATCGCTATCTGAGTGATTCGAATTACGATTGGGGGCAGGGGCTGGATGATCTCGCGAAATGGGGCGAACAAAACGCCCATCCCGACATGAAAATTTGGTACTTTGGAGCGGATCCACGGGCGGCTTTTGATCGTGGTTTTGCTCCTATCCACTCATGGAATGTGCGGTCGGAGGAAGAGTTCTTGGACCGTATCAAAGGCCAGTACTTGGCGGTCGGCACCACGATGATGTATTCGAATCCGTCGGCCACTCCCGCGTCGGCCATGGTACTGCCTTTGCTCAAGTCGCGGCAACCGGTGGCTCGAACCATGACCTTCTTCATTTACGACTTTACCGAACCTCGCCTGGTCGTATCGAATCCGTGATGCCAATCGAACCATTTCAGAACGCCTTGATCCTCACTGGGCCAACGGCTTCGGGTAAAAGCGAACTTGCGCTGCACCTGGCCGAGCGAGTGAATGCCGAGATTATCGCTCTTGATTCGATGACGCTTTATCGCGGAATGGATATCGGCACGGCAAAGCCGACCGTCGAAGAGCGCCGCCGGATTCCGCATCATCTCATCGACGTTCTCGATCCCTGGGAAAGCGGCAATGTCGCATGGTGGTTACGTGAGGCGGCGGCTTGTTCTCGTGAGATCGAATCACGAGGCAGGCAGGTGCTATTTGTCGGTGGCACACCCTTCTACCTGAAGGCTCTCCTGCAGGGCCTTTTTGAAGGTCCACCGGTCGACCCGGTATTGCGGTCCCAACTCGAACAAGAAGCGGCGCGAAACGGTTCGGACGCGATTCATGCCCGGTTGGCGATGGTCGATCCCGTGACCGCGAAACGCTTGCATCCCAATGACGTACGCCGGGTCGTCCGGGCCCTCGAAATTTGGCACCAGACTGGTAAGCCGATTAGCGAATGCCAGCAGCAAGGTTGGTGGGGCCCGGTTAGCCGTGATGCGGAGTCTTCGAAGCGGAGCGACGAAACTCCCCGTTGTCTCGTGTTGGACCTTCCTCGCGACGAGTTGTACACCCGCATAAATCGGCGAGTGGAAAAGATGATCGAGGCAGGTTGGATTGATGAGGTGCGACGCCTCAGGGAGCTTCCGCGGCCCATGAGCAAGGAAGCGTCGGGGGCGCTCGGTTATCGCGAAATCGCGGCATTTCTCGACGATCAGTTGACTTTGCCGGCCGCCATCGAGGCCATCCAGCTACGCAGCCGCCAGTTCGCGAAACGACAACTGACATGGTTTCGCAGTTTGCCCGGCTGCCAACTTTGTGAAGGAAAATTGACATTCGACCTCTGGAAGAGGAAAATATCGTAGATTGTGGGGTGGGATGGATTGCCTTCACTGGGGATTGCGATGAAGAAGGTTACGTTTCAGGTTCTCGAGGGCGTCGACAAAGGACGTGTCTTCCGCGAACTGCAAATTCCGATAACGATCGGCCGTGAAGAAGGCAATCTGTTACGCCTCAACGACGAACGCATCAGCCGCTTTCACGCCAAGATTCAGCAAGAAGATGAAGACGTTATTCTAACCGACCTCGAAAGCACCAACGGTACGCGCGTCAACGGTTCTCCCGTGCAAATCCGCCGGCTGCGGCCCGGCGATCAGATCAGCCTCGGCCGTTCCATGCTCTTGTTCGGCACGCTCGAAGAGATTGCGGCCCGCCGCACCAGCACGGATCGGCCGACTGCGCGTTCCTCGAAGATTGTCGATCCCGGAGCGATTCCTGTGACCGCGCCGGGCGATGATCTTCATTTCGACCTGAATACTATGAACGCCGGCTCGATGAGCCTCGACCATGGCTGGGGCACCAGCGACGGTGAGATGCCGCCGCTGCCATTGAAACTCTCGCCGGCTCAGGCCGCTCGGCTGGCGGAGATTTTCGATTTCCTCCATCGCGGCATTACCTGTGCCGTCGAAAATATCGAGGCCACGGAGGACGGCGGCATCGTCCGCCTCGGCTTCAACGAATGGCAAACAATTCAGGCGGTTCAGCTCTTCCTCGCGCGGTATACCCGAGCGGTCGCCGATCCGGATGCGCCGGGACATTGCCACACCCATTACAGCTTGCTTGACGGGGCTAATCGGATCCCGGAATTGGTTGAACAGACCAAAAAGCAGGGAATGAACGCGATCGCGATCACCGATCACGGCAATTTATTCGGAGCGATCGAGTTTCACCGCGAGTGCAAGGCGGCCGGCCTGAACCCGATTATCGGTTACGAAGCGTACCTCGCGCCGGGTAGCCGGTTCGACAAGACTCCCGCAAAACGTGGCGATGCCTATTCGCACCTCACGCTCCTCGCCAAGAATTTCAAGGGGTTCCAGAACCTCATCAAGATGTCGTCGTACGCGTTCACCGAAGGGTTCTACCACGCCCCGCGTATCGATCGTGAATTGCTCGAAGCTCATTCGGAAGGGTTAATCTGCTTAAGCGGCTGTCTGTCGGGAGAGTTCAACGACTGGATCTTGAAGGGCGACGTCCAAAAAGCGGAAAACCTGGCTGGTTGGTTCAGCAAGCTCTTCAAGAAAGACTATTACATCGAGCTTCAGAACAATGGCCTCGATATCCAGGATCAATGCACGGTTGAAGCGGTGCGGATCGCGGCGAAGATGGGGCTGCCGCTCGTTGCCACCGCTGACGCTCATTACCTTTGCGCGAGCGATGCCGTCGCTCACGATGTTCTCGTCTGCATCAACACCGGTAAGAAGCGAAGCGATCCGAACCGCATGCGCTACGGCGACGGCTGCCGTTTCCCCAACCCCTTTTATGTCCGCTCGCCCGAGGACATGTACAAGCTCTTTCCCGATCAGGCCGACGCGGTGCAGCGGAGCCAAGAGATCGCCGATAGCGTCGATATCGACATCGACTTCAAGAAACGGCATTTCCCGGTCTTCACGCCGCCCCGCAAGAAGACGCCCGAAGAATATCTAAGGGAACTCTGCCTCGAAGGAGTGAAGGAGCGCTACGGCAAAAAGCCGGCCCCTGAGGTGATGGCCCGGGTCGAACACGAACTCGGCGTCATCTGCAAGATGGGTTTCGCCAGCTATTTTTTGATCGTCTGGGACTTCGTGCGCTTCGCCCGCGAGAGCGGTATCCCGTGCAGTGCCCGCGGTTCGGGTTGCGGGGCGGTCGTCAGCTACGTTCTTTATCTAAGCCATGTCGATCCCCTGAAGTATGACTTGCTCTTTGAACGTTTCCTCGACCCGAATCGCGGGGAGGCACCTGATATCGACATCGATTTCTGCCAAGAACGGCGGGAACTCGTCATCGATTATGTGAAGCAGAAATACGGCGAACAAAGTGTCGCCCAGATTGCGACGTTCGGGACGATGGCCGCGAAAGCCGCCATCAAAGATGTCGGCCGTGTTCTCGATATTCCACTCGAAAAAGTGAATCTTCTCACCAAGTGGGTCTCGGCGAAGCTCGGCACGTCGATCGACGACACCATTCGCGATTCACCGGATTTTCGCCGGGAATATGAGTCCGATCCCACCGTCCGCGAGTGGATCGACATCGCCCGCAAACTGGAAGGGACCAACCGCAATGCGGGGACGCACGCCGCGGGCGTCGTCATCGCTAATGGGCCGATCACCGATTATGTGCCGATCCAGATCGTCAAACGCAAAGATGACGCGAGCGGCGAGAAACGCGAGGCCTTGACCACGCAATGGGTCATGGGCGATCTCGAAAAAGTCGGCATGCTAAAGATGGACTTCCTCGGTCTGCGCACGCTCACGCTGGTCGATAATGCCATCAAGCAAATCAAGAAGACACGTAACATCGACGTCGATGTGTTCAAGCTTCCGCTCGATGATGAACCGACCTTCAAGCTCTTGCAACGCGGCGACGCGAAGGGCGTGTTTCAATTTGAATCGGAGGGCATCCGGGAACTTCTCAAGCGCATGAAGCCGGACCATATCCGCGATATCATCGCTTGCACGGCCTTGTATCGCCCTGGTCCGCTCGAAGGCGGTATGGTCGATGAGTACATCGACTGCAAGCACGGGCGAAAGAAGCCGACCTATCCGCATCCGATCATGGAGGAAGTCCTTTCCGAGACCTACGGCGTGATGGTGTATCAGGAACAGGTGATGCGGATCCTCAACCG
>JAIOQJ010000099.1 GCA_021413475.1 Planctomycetota bacterium
AATTCGGGTCCGCGGATGCTCGTCGGCGATGGCGTGAGCGAACAGTAGGACAGCTCGGGGCAACGCCATTGAAAGTTCCGCGAGCGCCGTCGGATTGTCTGGCGGAGCATTCGGTACTTTGCTATTTGTATGATTGAGACTTCCATCCCGTCGAATCGGCGGCGCCGCCAACTCACCTTCGCCCGAAGCGAGATCCGCAATGAAACTGCGCTCTACTTTCGTAGCTTTCTTCGTTTCGGTGATGTTTGGTGCCACGCTGACCGCGGCCGATTCGGCGCGGCTGCCGTTGGCTGCGGAGGGCGTCCCGAACGTTTTTGTCTTTCGCGATACTTGCAACGTCTATGTGCTGCGCGATGGCGACGCGGCGTTGCTCATCAACCTCGGTGATGCCGGCGTGCTCGAGGAATTGAAGAAGCAAGGCGTCAAGAACGTCGAGTGGGTTCTGTTTACGGATCACCACCGGGAAGTTTGCCAGGGCATCCGCCACGTCGACCGAGCGACTACGAAAATTGCGGCGCCGAAGATAGAGCAGGATCTGTTCGAAACGCCGCTGCAATTTCGCAAATGGCGTCCGACACTGAACGACAAGTACACCGTTCACGGGGCCAGTTACGTCCGCCCTCCGGCAAACGCCATCAAGGTCGATCGGTTGCTCGAAGCGGGCGAGGTCTTCCGTTGGCGCAAGTTCGAAATTACCTGCGTCGAAACGCCCGGCGCGTCGCCCGGCGGGATGAGTTACTTCGTACGACGTGGCGACCAAACGGTCGCTTTTACAGGCGGAGTCATCCACGACGGCGCTCGCATGGCGAATTGGTACGACATCGAATGGGACTACGGCTTCGCCAAGGGGCTTGATGCGCTGATCGCTACTGTTCAGCAGTTGCGCGACCAAAAGCTGACGGTTGCGTTCCCGTCTCAGGGACCGGTGATTCACAATGCCGCCAAGCAGCTTGACACCTACCACGCACGGCTCACGGCATTTCGTCCCGACTATCTGCGCGGATACCCAGTAAACAATTTGACGAAGAGGACGAAGGTCGATCCGATCATCAAGCCAACAGCCATCCCACAGATCGTGCAGGTCACGCCGCACCTGTACAAATTCAGCGACACGCTGGCCGGAAAGAATTTCGCGATCATCATTTCGGACAAGGGCCGCGGCCTGCTGCTCGATTGTGGCATCTTTCCCGAAATGCTGCTGCACGAATTGGTGACCGAAATGCAGAAGCATCTGGGCCTGAAACGGATCGACGCGCTTTGGATTAATCACATGCACGGCGATCACTTCACGCTCGGCTCGGTGCTGAAGAAGAAATACGACGCACAAATCTGGACGCTCTACCGGATCGTCGACAAGGTGCACAACCCGCTTCGCTACGACTACTGCGCCCTGATCACTTCCTACAACCCGAGCTACCAAGGATTGAAGGTCGACCGACCGCTGAAGGATGGAGAGGTCGTCGAATGGGAGGGACTGAAGCTTCACATCGACTGGATGCCGGGGCAAACCGAATTCGGCAACTGCCTGTGGCTGGAACTCGACGGCAAAAAGATTGCCTTTACGGGCGACAATGTTTTCGGCGACCCGTCCGACCCCGAACAAAACGGCCATGAAGCCGTCGTCGCTCGCAACAGCGCCATCTTCGAGGAAGGCTACATCCTTGGCAGCAAATACCTGCGCGACCTGAAGCCCGACATCATCATGGGAGCCCACAACGTACTGATGACCAACCCGACGGCATTCGTCGAGCGATACCACGAGTGGTCCAAGAGAATTGTCGCCCGCTACAAAGAACTCCTGCCCGATCCGAATTACGAGTACCAGTTCGATCCGTTCTGGGTCTCCGCCTATCCGTATCGAGTCGATTTGCCGGAGCAGTCCACACAGGAAGTGATGATCACCGTCCGCAACTTCCGCGACAAGCCCCAGCGTCACAGTATTCGCCTGCGCCTCCCACCGGGCATCACTGCCACCCCTTCGATTCTCGAAGGAACAGTCGCAGCCAAGTCTCGAAAAGAATTCAAAGTCATCTTGAAAGCCTCCCCTGAAAAGACTGCCAATGGAGTTCAGATGATCCCGTTTGACATCATACTCGACGACAAACATTACGGAGAACTGTTCGACTTTTTGGTTCAAACCAGCGCCCCCTGAGGCAATGCGAGGGCAATTGACCTCCGATTCGCGGTGCGGCGCAAGACTTGCGGCGAAGCCGAAAAATGGGATTTTTCACGAATTCGGGACTTTCAGAGGCGTGCCTCTTGCACTCGCTATATGTACTCGAAATGCGCTACAGGTCGACGTTTGTCTCGGCCGCTTTTTCTTTCGTCGCTAAAGCGCAACGCGCTCCCAGGTGTCCTTATCAACGATGGTCTGAAGGAAGGCGAGAGGATGCTCGGTCTTGGCCCCGATCCAGATCGAGAATGCCTTGTTACCCTGATTGTCATCGTTGGGGCAGGCAAACATGAACGCGCCGTTTCGGGCGAAGAATCTGCTCGGGTAACTCGGCCATCGCCAAGGTGCAAGCGGCAGCGGAGCTAGTTCGTTACATATCTTGGTGAGTGTTGCTTCCTCGGCCCAAGCCGCTGAAGCTGCGAAGGGGGCACGCATGATGGCCTCGAACATGCAGGCCCCGATCATGAATTCCGAGAGCAACATACCTTCATCAATCCAGGGGTAGTCGGGTTCGTTGAACTTTCCCTTCACCGGCGGGTCTTCACCTTCGGGATTTGTGGACCAAAGATACACCCCCTGGTTTTCGACGTAGAACAGCAGTTCTCCCTCTTCGACGTTTAATTCAGAGGGATTGAGCAATTTGTTTTGCCCGCTCATAATGTTCTCGTGATGACCTGCCAGTTGATACCACCATCGAAGCGGAAAAGGGATCGGTTTTCCTCGCAGTTCGTCGTCGGTGAAGCTTTCTCTTGAATCAATAGGGCCGTGCCAGAATTCGCTGAATTGGCGAAGGATCTCTAGACGCTCATGGACTGATTGTGCTCGGTCGATTCTCTGCAATGATTGGTCCAGAGCGGACGCATCCATCTGGCCAGGGGATAAGCCGCCGAGTAGCTCCCATACTCGGCTGGGCAAGATGGGAGCCAATTCGAAGGCGCCGAAGTCCTTCCCGCCACTGACGCTGCCATAAGGATTCGCCGGTGCCAGTTGGCCGACGTAGGTGAATCGTTCTGCATCCCTAGGTCGCACGAATAGGTAGATTGGGCGAGGCTCCTTGCATCCGGCACATACTTCTGCCGGCAGAAGATACCATTTGCCGCTCATCGGCTTATGGGCTGGGCCGATCCAGCGAAAGCAAGAAGCCGGATGAAAATGCGATTCTTCCGGCGCTTTGCCCAGAGTCGCCAGGCAAATGATTGCATTCGGACAGATTAGCCACTGGCCCTCGCAGAACGTCCTTGGCTCGCCTGTTTTTGCGAAGAAGGCGATAGCTTGCTGCCGGCTGTATTGTTGGTAAAATTTTGGTCCCATCATCCAGGCCAGATTACCCGGTGTTTGCTGATTCAGCAATCATACTGGCAGAAAAAGGGGCAAACGGTCGATGCCGTACAAACAACTTTGGTCAATCGACCGCGGGTCCGCTCGAAACCAGTTTGCCGTTTAATCATTCATGACGGTCGCGCCGCGCCAGAACGCGCCGGCCGCGGATGCGCGTTTTTTCTAGGGTTTCGATCACTTCGTCGGCGCGATCCTGAGGCACTTCCACGAGCGAAAACCGATCGGCAATGTCGACGACGCTGATTTCGTTTCCCGCCAGACCGGCCTCATTGGCGATGGCGCCGACAAAGTCCTGGGGCCGCATGCCCGCTTCGCGGCCGGCGTTGATGAAGATGCGAACCATTCCGCCGGAGGCCCCTCGGCCTTTGGCGGGCGGTCGAGCATTGTGGCCCTTGGCCGGACGCGGTTCCGGAGCGAGCGATGGCGAGAGGATTTCTTCGGTCTCTTCCTTGTCCGAACCGCTGGCCGCGTGTGCGAACTTGACCGCGGCGAGGGCCACGTCCATGATATCGAACTCGTTGCTGAGAGCCTCGACCACCACGCGAAACCGCTCCAGTTCGCCACCGACCAACGCTTCACGCACGGCGACACGCGTCAGTTCTAGTCGTCGGGCGTGCAGATCGGCGACCGTCGGTAGCTTCGCAATGCCGATCTTCTGCTTGGTGGCGAACTCGATGTTTCGCAGGAGCCGTTGTTCGCGCGGTTCCGCGAGCGTGACCGCAATGCCTTCGCGTCCCGCCCGCCCAACCCGGCCGATGCGGTGGATGTAATCTTCAGCGGCAGCCGGAACGTCGTAGTTGATCACGTGCGTGAGCCGTTCAATGTCGAGACCGCGAGCGGCGACATCGGTGGCCACGACCAAATCGGCCTCCCCGCCGCGCAGCTTCTTGAGCACGCGGTCGCGCTGGACCTGGTTGAGCCCGCCATGCAACGCCTCGGCACGCTGGCCGCGGGCATTCAAGGTCTCCGCCAGTAAGTCGACCTCGGTGCGCGTTCGACAGAAGATCAGCGCGGCGACGGGGTTCTCGATATCGAGCACACGGCCGAGCGCCGCCATCTTTTGCGCTCGCGTCACGATATAGGCGGTCTGACGCACTTTTGGCGCCGCACCTTTTGCCAGTGTTTCGCGGGCAATCTTGATCTGCACCGCGTCTTTCAGGTGCCGCTTGGCGACCGCCGCGATGCGTGCCGGCAACGTCGCCGAGAAGAGAACAACTTGCCGCTCTTTGGGTGTTTGGCCGAGAATCGTCTCGATGTCTTCCATGAAGCCCATGTCGAGCATCTCGTCGGCTTCGTCCAGCACGACGGTCAAGATGGTGTCGAGACGCAACGTCCCCTGGCGGATGTGATCGAGAGCCCGGCCCGGCGTCGCGATCACGACGTCAACGCCGCGCCGCAGGCCGCGGATTTGCTGGGCGTACGCCTGGCCGCCATAAACGGGCAGCGCGACGATTCCAGCCGACTTGCCGTAGCGATGAACCGCCTCGGCGACCTGCATGCACAACTCGCGCGTCGGCACCAAGACGATCGCCGAGGGACGGACGCGGTCAGGTTGCGACGCCAGCCGTTGCACCAAAGGAAGGGCGAACGCAGCGGTTTTGCCCGTACCGGTGGCCGCCTGGCCGACGAGGTCTCGACCCAAGAGCAGGGGTGGAATTGCTTCACGCTGGATCGGCGTCGGCTCCTCGTAGCCAAGCTGGTTGAGCGCCGCCACGATGCCCTCGTCCAGGCCAAGAGCGGCAAAAGTAATGGAATCGGCTTTCGGTATCTTCGAGGTCAAAGCAGGACTCTTTCAATTCAGAGGAGGGCGCACGCAGTTCACGCCGAACACGGGCAAGTCATTCTATTCTTTTCTCGCAAATGAGTGCCGACTTGCCACTCGGTTGCCCATTCGATGATAGGGTTAGTTAGAGTGCCGTACTGATTCGTTGCATCAAACTGCGACACCCCCGTGCAACGAATCGGCCGTTTTTGCAACGCATTCCAGCCGTTTTGCAACGAAAAAATGGCGTTTTGCAACACATTCCGGCCGTTTTGCAACGAAAAAGTGCCGTTTTGCAACGCATTCCGGCCGTTTTGCAACGAAGAAGTAATGGTTCTTTAACGTGCGGAAGGTTATTTTCTGAAGACGAATCGACTGGATCCCAAGATTCTATTTGCGTTTCCGCGAAACGATCCTAACCTCCGCGGCTGCCAAAATTCGCTGGTGCAACTAGTCGGCAAACTGAAGCTAGTGCCTCGTCTAGACTAAATTTTCGGATGTCGGCCGGTTCCTCTTATTTTGTGCTCCGGATTGCTGGTCAATTCTTTTTCGGTTCAGGCGTCGCGTTCTTCGCGGGCAGAGGCGTGATTGCCCTGGGCAGTAGTTTCTCAATTGTCGCAGCGGACAAGCAAGGCTCGGGGGCCGATTTGGGCTTCGGTTCCCATTTTACGTCGGGGAGTTCTTCATTGCACGCTCGGATAATCGGATCATTCGCCGGGAACGGGGGACGGTACGGGATGAAACGGGGGGGTGGTTTGTCGAATTCCTCTGATGGCACGATCTCAGCAGCGACGGCTTTCATGGCCTCGATCAAAAGGGTCGGCGGCGCCGGAAATCCTTTTCCCGCTTGCGCCATTTGAACTGCCGTCTTGATATCTCCGTACCGGGCGTGAAGCACCACCTGTTCCTTGAGTCGGCCGATTGGCATCTTGACCAATGGGACTAGCCCCTAAACCAGCGAACTCCCTTCGCCAGATAGGACGATAAAAACGAAAAAACTCGAAATCCTTTAGCTTTCGGCGGTGTTTGATGAAGTGACCAAACAAGCATCACCACCAGACGAAAGGGATTTCGAGTGAACGCCAAGGACTCGGTCGAAGCCGACCGGGCAGCCCTACTTCACCGCCTCCAACATCCGCTACGAGATCGGCGAGCGTGATCGCGGCATCGCTCATGGCGGCATCGGCGCGTTCCACTTGCTGGCCCGGCGCATCGGCCTGATCGACGCCATCGACAACAGATTGCATCTGCTCAAGATCCATCTTCCCTATCACGAATCCGACCACGTGCTCAATCTCGCTTACAACGCCCTGTGCGACGGCACTTGCTTGGAAGACCTCGAACTTCGCCGCCGGGACGAAGTCTATCTCGACGCCCTGGGTGCTCAACGCATTCCCGATCCGACCACGGCCGGCGATTTCTGCCGCCGTTTCAAGGCCGCTGATGTTCACACACTCATCGACACCTTCAATGAAGTGCGCCAGCGCGTCTGGGCCCGGCAGCCGGCGTCGTTCTTCGACTTGGCCCGCCTCGACATGGACGGCACCATGGTCGAGACGACCGGCGAGTGCAAAGTGGGCATGGACATCTCCCACGATGGCAAGTGGGGCTATCATGCGTTCGTGCTGTCGCTGGCTCAGACCGGCGAGGTACTTAGTGTTGTGAATCGTTCCGGCAATCGCCCATCACACGAGGGGGCGGCCGCTGAAGTCGATCGCGCGATGCGCGTCTGTTTTACGGGCGGCTTCAAGCGAGTCCTGTTGCGCGGCGACACCGACTTTAGCCAAACCAAGCATCTGGACCGTTGGACTAACGATGCTCGCGTGCAGTTCATCTTCGGCCTCGATTGCACGAACAATCGGCATTTTCTGGCCGATGAACTGCCTGGAATGAGTTGGCAACCGCTCCAACGCCCGCCGCGCTACGAAGTCAAAACCAAGCCGCGAACTCGGCCGGACAACGTCAAGGAACGGATCGTCAAAGAGCGTGAATTCGAGAACATCCGTCTGCAAAGCGAAGACGTGGCCGAGATGCCGTATCGCCCGATCGCATGCAAAAAGTCTTATCGGTTGATCGTGGTCCGCAA
>JAIOQJ010000282.1 GCA_021413475.1 Planctomycetota bacterium
GCTGAACTTGCCGGCAGCGACGCCTTCACGCACGCCCTTTTTTCGCGGCGGGGCCGGCTCTTTTTTGGGAGCTTTCGGATCCACCTTGGGAGGAGGAAGGTCGATGAAGCTAGCTTTGATGCCGGGATGTGAAAAGATCAAGGCCTCGGCATCTTCAAGATCGGTGCCCGTCAAGTTGACTTCCACCGTCGTGCCGGCTTTCGCCCCGGAGGGGAGTGCCGAATCCAGGCGAGCCAAGGGCAGTCCCGGCATCGGCTGTTGTGCGGTGGCAATCGAGATGGTAGCGAGGAGAAATGCCATCGCCAGGGAGAGAAGGCGTAACCGAGACATAAGGCCTCCGCGAAGCAGGATCAGAGGATGGGGGCCGGCAAAAATAAGACCGGCACCAGAATTCACCATTCGAAGCGGTCAAACGGACACGTTTAACCGCGCGGGGGTGGGACCGAAACTGGGATTTCGGGGCAGAAGATTATGTATGAAATGGTAATGCGTTTGAACGTCGAGGTCAAGCATCATCCGGACGAAAGTTCCAGCAATCCTGATTCGTCACTCTTCACGAGTAGTGCCGGGAGCTCCGTCTTCTTGCGTTTCCAGACGGAATGGCTGCCAAATGTGCGGTCGAGCGAGCGGTTCGATGTGCAGGACGACTTCACCATTTTGAAACAGCCGAACCGTGCCGGATGATTGACTCACGCACAAGGCAATAGCGGTCGTCTTGCGGCTGATCGCCGCGGCGGCGCGGTGTCTGCTGCCGAAGCCCTTGCTGACCGAGACTCCTTCCGCGGGGACATTCAAGTGCAAACATGCCGCGATGGCGATCCCTTCGCGATCCACAATCAAGGCACCATCGAGCTGAGCGATGTCCTTGATCTGCTCGCGAACTCGTCGATCTCGAAGATCGCGTTCTTCCTTACTGTAACCTCGGAAGGGATTGAAGTTGATCGGCTGTGTCATGCTCAACACTTTGCGAGTGTCGCCGACCACGATGATCGTTCCAACCGGTTTTCCCTCGCGACCTTCCCGGCCGATCTCTGTTGCCAGATCAACGACCACGCGCAGAGTATCCAGAGGGATCGGCGTATCCAGTCGCCGCAAATCTTGCGCGGTCAGCCGTTCGAGATGCTCGCCGAGGTGGACGAGACTCAAGCTGTCGATCGGTTCCGGTTTGTCTTCGGAGGTCGCGATGCCGTTGTAGAGGACAACGACATGATCGCCGGGAGTCACCTTCTCGGCCGCGATCGCTTTCAAGAGCGCGAGGCTCATCCGCTCCTGGGCGGGCACCGGTTCGGGATCGAGATCGAGAACGTCGAGGTTCGTCTCTTCCCGAATATGATTGGTGATCTCGACGCTCTCCGCCGCGATCAGCAACGGGCAGCCGCGCAGATGGGCGCGTACCTCGTCCCAGTCGAGATTTGTCTCGGTGAGTAGGAGCACCATCTCGGCGATTTTGTCTTTGACGAGTTCTCGCGCTGAATCCAAGAGCGCGATCGTCTGCCTGGGAAGAGCCATGATCCCTCAGCCATTCCAGGAGGTGGCACGAAACGATTCTCCGGAAGTGTAGCGAATGAGTGGAATGGTTGAAATGGAGAAATTCATCAAATTGCGGAGAGAAATCAGAAATGCTGCCGCCTTCAGGTTCGGCTTGCGGAGGAGAGGGAGTTCTCGCGACAATATGGAAGTGGACTCTCCGAATCACGAAGGATCGAACCGATGCTCGAGAACATTTTGCAGGCAGTTGGGCGTACACCTCTCGTTAAATTGAATCGACTGACCGAAGGGCTGCAGGCCCGGGTGGCTGTCAAAGTCGAATCGATGAATCCAGGCGGAAGCGTGAAGGATCGCGTCGCGTTGGCCATGATTAGCGAAGCGGAACGCCGCGGACTTCTACGGCCGGGTGGCACGATCATCGAGGCGACGGCCGGCAACACGGGTGTCGGCCTGGCGATGGTTGGTGCCGTCAAAGGATACCGCTGCATCTTCGTTCTGCCGGACAAGATGAGTAACGAAAAGATCGCCCTCTTGAAGGCGTACGGAGCTGAGGTGGTCGTCACGCCGACGAACGTGCCGCCCGACGCCCCGGAAAGCTACAACGGCGTCGCTGATCGACTGGCTCGTGAAATACCGGGTGCCTGGCGGCCCAATCAGTTCGGCAATATGTCGAATCCCGAATGCCATTACCGGACGACGGGCCCGGAAATCTGGGAACAGACCAACGGCCAGATCACGGTCTTCGTTTCCGCGGTCGGTACCGGCGGCACGCTTTCCGGCGTGGCCCGTTATCTCAAGGAAATGAATCCCGACATTCGCATCATCGGGGCTGATCCCGAAGGTTCAGTGCTGTCCGGCGGTGCGCCGAAGCCCTGGAAAGTCGAAGGCATCGGCGAGGACTTCGTGCCGCGCACCTTCGATAGCAAATACGTCGATGAGTGGATCCGTATCGGCGACGGCGAGTCGTTTCAGATCGCCCGCCAATTGGCTCGCCGCGAGGGGCTTCTTCTCGGCGGTTCGACCGGCACCAACCTGGCGGCCGCCCTCAAATACGCACAGAGACTCGGGCCGGAACATCTCGTCGTGGTCATCGGCTGCGACACCGGGCGAAACTACATGAGCAAGTTCTTCGACGACCGCTGGTTATCGGAGAACAAGCTGGCATATCTTGAGCCGCCGACGAAATCGATAGGCGACCTGTTGAAGAAACGCGGCTCGCGCGAACTGGTGAAGATCCTCCCGGACGCAACCGCCGCGCAGGCGATCGATATCCTCGAATCGAAAGGCATCTCGCAATTACCCGTGATCGCGGCCGACGGCAAGGCGGTAGGTAGCGTGAGCAAGTGATCGACATCGTGACGCGGATTGATTTGATACATTATTGGGATCAAACGCGGGTGAAGTGAGGGGAGAGATTATGCCTCTGCTGGATCATTTTTATCTACCGATCAAAGAGGAACTTCCATGGAGTTCCTTGAATACTCTCTGGACAAGCGAGATCGTGGGCGCGTTGAATCATTCACTGCCCCGTGATCGGTATCGTGCTTTCGCGAATCGTTTCTTGGGCAAAGATGTAGCAGCGGATATAGCGGAGTTCGAGTTAACATCCGATCCGAACTCTCACACGCCCTCGACGAACGGTGCTGTCGCACTGGAAAACTATACCGTCGCCGCGATGCAAACCATGCCGGCCTTATTCCCAGACGACATTGAAATCCACGTGACCGATGCGACAAACCGGCGCCGGCTTGTCGCGGTGATGGACCTCGTTAGTCCAGCAAACAAGAAAGAAACGTCCGAGCGAGACGCATTCACCGCAAAGTGCGCCGCCTATCTCCAGAAAGGGATTGGTCTGGTGATTGTTGACATCGTTACCGAGAATAAATGGAATCTACATGATGAACTGATTCAACAATGCGGACAGAACGCCACCTATTGCTTTGAGCCTGCCACTCACATTTATGTGACGTCATATCGCCCAGTTCAGCGCGGGAAGCGGAGCCAGATCGATCTTTGGAAATGGCCGTTGCAAATCGGTGACGTTCTCCCGACAGTGCCGCTCCCGCTTAAAGGCGGACCGCTTCATCCGCTCGATCTCGAAGCCACCTATCTGGCTGCGTTGGACAAGGGCGGAATCTCCGCATAACTACAAGGATGCTACATGTCTATCAATTCATCCGCAGGCTTCGCCACTCGTGCCATCCACGCCGGTCAGGATCCCGACCCGGCCACCGGCGCGACAATCGTGCCGATCTACGCGACCTCGACCTACACCCAGGCCTCGCCGGGTGAGCATAAGGGCTACGAGTATTCACGAAGTGGCAATCCAACTCGGACGGCACTGGAAACGTGTCTAGCTTCCTTGGAA
>JAIOQJ010000055.1 GCA_021413475.1 Planctomycetota bacterium
CAGCGGGCCAACAAGTGAATCTTTATCGCTCGGCCGAGATCGTTTCGCTAAATCGTCTCCCATCGATGCTTAAGATTGGCTTGCCACCAAGCGTCGAACTGGCAAGGCGACTGCCCGAGGAAACTCGGGCCTTGTACGTCCCGGAAATACTCTCCTATCCGATCTCGTATCTGAACCCAATGAGCCCAGGACCTGACGAAAAGGAAGAGTTGGGCTCACTGCCGCCGGTCCTGTTTTTAACGGGTAATGTTTGCGGAATCTCGGGTTGGGATACGGTGGTTTACGAAATCGCTCGCGGACTTCACTCCATCGGTGCGTCCGTGCGATTGAATGCCGCGTCGCAGGTACATGCCGATTTATTGCCGCCGAGCCTCTTGCCGGCGCGACGAACACGTTTAGCAGATGATCGAGAACTCGTCCTCTGCCCGCCGCATCTGCTCGAACACACGCCGCATCCACCCGGCTGCTTCATTTTCACGATGTGGGAATCGGATCGCCTCGAACCAAATTGGGTTGAGATACTGAATCAGGCAGCGGCCGTGATTGTCCCGAGCCAATGGGCACTCGATTGCTTCCAGGCCAGTGGAGTAACCGTCCCCCTAGAAATCGTGCCGCTCGGGCACGACTCATTGACGTTTCACGCCAACGCTGACTACCCGGAGATTTGTACATTCGGCACCGCGGCGGCTCTTTGGGGCGGCGGTATCCGCAAGAACACCCAGCGGCTCATCGATGCTTTTGCTCGTGCCTTCCCTCACAACGACGACGTCCGGTTGCGAGTAAAGATCACGCCGCGTTGCGAACTTGGCGAAAGTTCCGACCCGCGCATCGAAATCCTCCGTAAATTCCTCATCTCGGCGGAATTGGTCGAATGGTATCGTTCGCTCTCGGCGTACATCAATGGTTCATCCGCCGAGGGCTTCGGCCTGCACCTGGTCGAAGCAATGGCTTGCGGCCGACCGGTGATTTCGACCGCCTATAGCGCGGTCACCGAATACTTCGATGAAACGGTCGGCTATCCCGTAGCCCATCGGCTTGTGGAAGCGGAATGCTCAATCTACAGCGGCCGTTGGGCGGAACTCGATGAGGATGATCTCGTCAAGATCATGCGCCGTGTCCACGCGAATCAGGCGGATGCCCGCCGCCTCGGCCAGCACGCCGCCACGCGGATTCGCCGGTTCACGTGGAAGGAAGCAGGCCGTCGGTTGTTGAACGTTTTGGAAAAACATAGCGGCACTCCGTTGACAGTCTGAGAGAAGAACATCTCATGAATATCGTCGTTTTCACGCCGGCATTGATCAAAGGCGATGCCGTCAGCACGGATGTGCTCGGCATGGTCAGCGCTCTGAATCGAGCAGGCCTGCGAGCGTTTGCTTCCGCCAAATGGATCATGGACGGGATCACGGCCATTCCCCACGAAGAAATCGCACCGTACCTCTCTGAGCCCGAGGACGTGCTGATCTATCACCATTCGATCGGTTTGGATGAAGGGGTCAATATTTATGAATCCTTGTCCTGTCGGAAGATCATCAAGTTTCACAACGTCACTCCCGCGCGATTTTTCGAGGGAATTAACAACGAAGTAGCTCGCGCTTGCGCCCAAGGCATCGCACAAACTGATCGCTTGATAGGCGACGCGGTGGCATTCTGGGCCGATTCCGATTTTAACGGCCGCGAGATGCAGGCGAGGCATCCGCGAAAGGCCTACGAGGTTTTGCCTCCGTTTAGCCAGGTCGATGAACTGATTCGGGCCGAACCCGATCTGAACACGGTCGCCCTCTACGACGACTGGCAGACGAACGTCCTCGTGGTCGGGCGAGTCGTGCCTAACAAGAACAATCTTCTGGCCGTCGATGCTTTCGAGAAATACCGGAATTGCTTTGATCCGCACAGCCGCTTGATCTTCGTCGGCGATATCGCCCAAAACAAGTATTGCGACCGAGTATTCGAACGAGTGCGGCAGCATCAGATCAGCCGGCACGTGGTGGTGACGGGGAAAGTGACCGTTCGCCAGCTAAAAACGTTCTATCTCACCGCGCAAATGTTGTTGACCACCAGCAGCCACGAGGGCTTCTGCCTACCGTTAATCGAGGCGATGGCCCTCCGCGTACCGATCGTGGCGGTTCCGAATACCGCCATTCCGGACACTGCTGGCAATACGGCCTGGTATGCCGACGAATCGGCCGAGAAAATCGCGGCGGTGATGAATCAGGTTCGCACGGAACCCATTGAACGCGAAAAACGCTTGGGCAAAGGCGTATCGCGCTATCAAGAAATGTTCCGAAACGATTCAATTGAAAGGCGATTCATGGAGTTGTTCGAAAAGGCGATGTCGCTATCGCCAGTCCCCCAAAACTAGACGTTAAAACGGGGAACCCCGATATTTTCACATTCTCCTGAATCTCCATCTTGACGCGAGTTACGGTTTCCGGGTAATATCCGCCCGCTTACTTGATTCGACACCTGGGATTTGGGCCATCTCCTCTCTAGCTGGCCCACCCGTTGAACCAAGGACGGTCCGGGATGCATAGCCGCTCGCCGACAACCCACGGAAGGGACACCTTTCCAATTTTCCGTGTACTATGTTGATCCGGCGTGACAGTTCCCCGATGGGAACTTCAGGTACACCCATTCCCGGCACGACCAGCCTCGGCTCGGTCCACGTCCTTGCGCCAGCGAAGATTAACCTTTACCTGGAAGTTCTGGGCAAACGGCCCGACCACTTCCACGCGATTGAAACACTGATCCTGGCCGTCGAGTTGTTCGATGAGCTCGCGTTCGAGCCAGATCAATCGGGAATAGTGACGCTGACCTGCGATAACCCAGAGTTATCGGTCGGCCCGGACAACTTGGTGCTGAAGGCAGCCCGGTTGCTAAAAGAAAAGACGGGCCGCTCGGATGGAGCGGCGATCCGGTTGACGAAGAAAATTCCCTGGGCCGCGGGCCTGGGAGGTGGCTCGAGCGATGCGGCCGCGACGCTCGCCGGGTTGAACGAATTGTGGAAACTTGGCCTGTCGACGCCCGAGTTGGCGGCGATCGGCTCGGAACTGGGTTCCGATGTTCCTTACTTCTTCTATACTCCCGCCGCCTGGTGCACGGGCCGTGGGGAAGAAGTCACGCCGGTCGCCGTTGGCCGGTCTTTTAGCTTGGTCCTGGTGAAGCCGCCGTTCGGGCTGAACACGGCGGAAGTGTACCGGGAACTGCGGATGGCGGAAGGAAGTCCGCCGCCGAGCGATCGCTCGCTGCCGGAAGCCGTGACGGCTCTCGCGGAAGGCGATGTGGAGAAACTGGCCCGTTGCCTGCAAAACCGTTTGCAGGAGCCGGCCATGCGTTTGTGTCCGCCGATCGCGTCATTGCATCGGCGGTTGCAAGACTCGGGCGCGGCAGGCAGCTTGATGACTGGGTCAGGCTCCTGCATGTTTGCCCTATGCCGCGATGACCGGGAGGCCGAGCGTGTCGCCGACGACATGCTCGGCGGGCAGCCCCCCGATGACAAGCTCGCAAGGACCCGCGTGTTCACCATTCGAAGTTGCCCGTGACTTCGCCACAGACCAAAGGAGTTCAACTGTGGTCATCACCGAAGTTCGCATCAAGTTGGTGGAAGAAAACAACGAGCGTCTGATGGCTTTTTGCTCGATTACGCTCGATAACGCCTTCGTGATTCGCGATCTCAAGATTATCGAGGGAACGAAAAACCTCTTCGTGGCCATGCCCAGCCGTAAACTGACCGACCGCTGCCCGCACTGCGGGAGCAAGAACCACCTCCGCGCTCGCTTCTGCAACAGTTGCGGGCACAAGCTCGATGAGAATCGAGCCGCTCGAGACATGGACGGCCGAGCCAAGCTCCATGCCGACATTGCGCACCCGATCAATAGCTCGTGCCGCGAAGTGATGCAGGGGGCCATCATCAAGGCCTTCAGCGAGGAAAAGGAACGGGCGAAGCAACCCGGCTACGTCTGCACCTACGACGATTACGACGGTGGCGATTTCGACACGACCACCACGTCGGACAGCAACAGCTACGCCAGCATGGTCAGCGAGATGGCCAAGAGCGGCTACAAGGCCCACGCGGGCCACACCGCCGCAAAGGGCACGCATCTCAACGGCGTCGAAAAGCCTTCGGTTTCCGCTTCCCGCGAGGAAAGTGGCAACTTCGGCGCGGGCCTGATGTAATAGCGATCCAAAAGTTAGTCCGCCGCGTTCGCGAGGGCCTCACCACCCTCGCGAATGCCGGGCTAATGTGGAACCAACACTTCTTTCCGGCGTTTGTCGGTGTTTTCTCCCACGAATCCAAGGAGCGGCCATGCGTAACGGAATGCGCTTGGGAGTTTGCGTTTTGATTTTGGTGGGGTTTGCTGGCGAGGCACAAGCAGATATGGCATCACCGCCGTTTCGTTGGCCCTGGCAGAAGAAACTTCATTGGGATCGCGAGGCACGGGATTTCAAACCGGAGTATACGCCTCCTCCGTCGTTTACCGTGGAACCATTCGTTGTCGAAATGCGAATCAGCGAAACGCAACCTGTCTTGCAGATTACTCCGAGCTTTTACCGCTCGCTGCGCAAGATCGCAATGGACGATGTGCCTTCCGACACACAACGAACGGAAGCGATCCCAATGGAAGCCTCATCTTACCGCATGCCAATCATCGGAGTGTCGTTGGCGATGGAAATGGGAATGTGCGGCCTTTTGATGCGAAGATCCGGTGGAAGCTCGATCAGAAGACCGATGCCGTTAAGCTTCGCATTTCGCGAGGGCACCTCGAAAAATTGCTCGAAAGTGTCAAGCCTGTTCCCAAGGAAACGGGAGTGCCATTGCCGCCGCCACCGACGGAGTTTCCGTTGGTGAAACCGAAGTAGTTTGCATTGAAAAAGGCGAGCAGAGCGGCGTAAGCAAGCCGCCGGGTGATGCCAAGTATCTTCAGGCTTCACCAAGCGGTTCGCCAATTAGATCTACTAGAAACAGGTGGATAATTCGGTCCGTGGCAGAATAAGTGGAGGGTAATGAGATGCGGTCTTACACGGTCGTTGTCGAGAAGGATGCAACCACGGGCCTGTATGTGGGATCGGTTCCTGGCTGGCCTGGCGCGCATTCCCAGGGAGCGACACCCGAAGAACTGCGCGAACGTATGGCCGAGGTGATCGCCATGCTTTTGGAAGACGGCGAGCCCGTCCTGGAATCTGAATTTGTTGGAACACAAACAGTCGGTGCTCAATGAGTGCTGGGATCCCCGTGCTCAAGCCGTTGGAGGTCGTTCGAGCCTTGGAGACATTGGGCTTTATCGAAGTACGGCAGCGCGGAGCCCACAAGTAGTTCCGTCACCCCGATGGCCGTGGGACGACAGTACCGTTCCATAAAGGGGAGGATTTTGCACCACCACTTCTCCGTAAAATCGCACGTGATATCGGGCTACCCGTCAAGATGCTGGTACAAGCGGTGCCTTAGAATTCACGTATGCGCCCGGCCAAGCACATCCCACTCCTGAGCCGGTGCGGGCGAGTAAAGGATGGGCAGGTGTGGCTGGCTGGGTCGATGTCGGCCGGTGCTTGATGTCGGCGGGAATATGATTCGCGGCTTCATTCAGCCGGTGC
>JAIOQJ010000056.1 GCA_021413475.1 Planctomycetota bacterium
GTCGACGACGTAATCTCGATAGCGCCACGCTTGCGGATAGGGAAGGTTGCGCGAGGAGCCCGTCGATTCGCCGTAACGAGCCACGTCCAGCCAGTGACGACCCCAACGCTCGCCGAATGCCGGCGACGCAAGCAGCCGATCGACAAGTTTCGCGAGCGCATCCTCCGTGGAATCAATTGCGAACGCTTCGACGTCTTCTGGCGACGGCGGCAGCCCCGTCAGGTCAAACGACAGGCGGCGGATCAGAGTTTGCGCATTCGCGGACGGTGACAGGGATTGTCCGTCCGTTTTCAACCGCGCCTGAATCAATCGATCAATGTCATTGACGGCAGGAGAATTGAACGGCCCCGCAGGAATTGCAGGACGCGCGGGTGCCGCGTAGGCCCAATGATCTTTCCACTCGGCACCCTGCTCGATCCACAGTCGGATGAGTTCGCGTTCCTTCGCATTCAGAGTCTTTCCCGAATCGGCTGGAGGCATTGCCTTTTCAGGATCAGAATGCGAGATCCGCTTCCAGAGAGCGCTGGCCTCGGGTTTGCCGGGGACGATGATCTTCGCCCCGGTATGCTCAAACATTCCCTGGCGAGATTCAAGTCGCAATTCGGCTTCACGATGCTTCTCGTCCGGGCCATGACAGAAGTAGCACTTGTCCGACAGAATCGGCCGAATGTCTCGCTGGAAGTCGACGCGGTGCGCCCCGGCGTCCCCCGCGATGCAGGGACGAGTGGCAATCAACCACCAGCAAGCCAAGAGGAGGCTAGAGTACTTCAGCGAAGCGGCTGCCTGAATCAAGGAGCGAAGCGACAATACCCCCCCCCTTACGAAGGGGGGGCCGGGGGGGTTATGAAAGTCTGGCGAGCGTATTTGCAAGATTGTTCCCACAGGCCGTTGTCATGGATTGCTCTTTGCCGGATTGAAATTGTAGCAACCCCGTCGGTATGCTTTAACCCCCCTTTTTAGCCCCCCCTTCATAAGCGGGGGCACGTCGCTACGCTCCAGTTGGTGAAACATTCCGACCGAATCAGCAGCCCGGCTGCTTGGAACAGCCGGGCTGCGGGGTTCGTCTCGCGGGTGTCTGGCAACCTTAAACTTCCGCCAACGGCTCCGTCGCGTCCCCGAATTTGTCGAGACGGACATTCATCTTATCCATCATCGACAAATACAGCCGGCACATCTGGCGATTGGGCTTGTCGAGGTAATTCAGCACGCGACCCGTTTGAATCTTGCCACCACCGCGCCCCAGCACCACCACCGGCAATTGAGTCGCGTCGTGTGCGCCGCTCATCATGCTGGAGCACATCATCAGCATGGAATTGTCGAGAGCCGTGCGTTCCCCTTCTGCGGAATGCCTTCCGGCGGACGAGGAATGTTCGGCTTGTCCAAAGTCGGCCGCCAGCCTTGCAATTCACCTTGCTTGCCGGCGTTCTCGATGCGCTGTTCGACATCGCGGACCGAATCCAAATATTCGTCGAGCTTCCGTTGATCGGTCGTGCTGATTTGACGCCGCAAATCCGTGGCATCGGCCAGGACCGCATCGAGCACGCTCTTGTCTCCCTTTTGGACTTCGTCCTTGAAGAGCCGATCGAAGGCCAAAGCCGGATAGAGTTCCAGCGGCGTCGGAGTCGTAGGCGATGTCCACGAAATGTGCGAGCTATACAACATCGAGTAATTCTTATGGACCGACGGATTGGATTTCTCGCAACCCAAAACCAGGCTGGGGACTTTGGTGGACCGCCCATAGGTCTGCGCCAGGAGCTGATCGATACTGGTCCCCGACCGAATATCGCCGCCCGATGCCAATGGCGCACCCGACAAAATATTTCCCGTCTGCGAACTATGGATGTTCCCCTTCAAGGCCTGCTCGTTGTAGAGCCCCTTGATGAAGAGCATCTTTTCGCGGAAGCCGTTGAGCGGCGCGAGCACCTGACCCAACTCCATCCCCTTCCCTTCACCCTTGGCCCACCATTCGCGGCTGTGATACCCGTTGCCAGAGAACAACACCGCCAACCGGACCGGAGCTTCACTGGCCTTGGCGGCACCCTTGGTTTCATCGCCCCAGACATTGATGGACTCCATCCACGGCAAAGCCATGGTGACGCCGAGTCCCCGCAACATGGTGCGTCGAGAAAAACGATGCAGTCCCAAATCATTCATCTGAGTATCTCCAACTAAGCGCGTGCTTCGGCTAATGTTTTTTCCAACAAGGGCAGAACGTTTAACTCAACGGCCCACTTTCGCATGTATTCATCATCGAGCTTGCCCTGACCCAGGACGATATCCCAAATATCTCCGATATCGCGAGGTCGGCCTGCAACAACTTTTAAGAGAATCAAATCTTCCGGGGTGGCAACCCAGGCTGGCCTGCCCTCGACATCTAACTTCATTCGACGAGCGATGACACTTTCTTGAAATCGTGATTCGACCAGGAACAAGTCGATATCAATTGCTTTTCCTATTACCCACTGTCTGACACGTACTAATGGCATGCCGGCGACTGAGTCGACCCAACCTGACGCATAATCGTCCGACACCGAATATCCAAGTTCTCGCGCGGCGGAAAACAATTCTGGAAGCCGCGTACGTTCGATGCTGATCGTGAAATCTAAGTCATGCGTCGGCCGAGGAATTCCATGAGCGCCAACCGCAATTCCGCCAATGAGAGCATAGGGAACCCCGATGCGCTCAAACAACTTGATGAAATCATCGAACGGCTCAATCAGGTAATCATCCATGACTTTCGCGCGTCCTGGCAATCGCTTCTAGCATGCGTTGATTCCGATCTTCGTTTTGTCGATGAATTATCTCGAATCGCCGATCAATTTGCTCCTGGGTTCCATGAAACATATTCCGCCCATTTGCCCGGGTCATCTCAAGCGTCAATTTCAAACGCTCCGAAGGCGTCATTCGCCGATAGGCTTCCAGTGTTTCGGGATG
>JAIOQJ010000078.1 GCA_021413475.1 Planctomycetota bacterium
AGCCCCGAGGTGAGGCTTTGCGAACCTCGGGGATCTGCCCACTAATCACTTCGCAACCGGCACAAACTTCACGCAAATCGGCGCACCAACTTCAACCGATTGGCCGGTCGATTTCAGTTCACCGGTGGCCTGGTCGATCTTGAAGGTGACCAACGCGTTCGATGCCGAGCTACCAACGATCATAAATTTCCCGGTCGGATCGATATTGAAATTGCGCGGCGTCTTGATTCCTTCGTTGGTGTGGCTGATGAAGGAGAGGTCGCCGGTCTTCTCATCGAGCTTGAAAGCCGCGATGCTGTTGTGGCCGCGATTCGAGCCGTAGACGAACTTACCCGACGGATGCACAACGACCTCGGCGGTCGAGTTGGGACCCTGGTATTTTTCCGGCAGGGTCGAAACCGTCTTCAAAGTCTTGAGAGTGCCCTTCTCCGCATCATACGACAATGAGGAAAGCGTCGAATTCAATTCGTTGATCACGAACGCCAGCGGCTGTGTCGGGTGGAACGCGAAATGGCGCGGCCCGGCACCGAGTTTAGTCTCGCAGGCTGGCGGATCGTTCGGCGTCAATTTGCCGGTGGCGGAATCGAGCTTGTAGACGAGCAACTTGTCGAGCCCGAGATCGGCCACGATCGCGAAGCGATTGTCCTTCGAGACGTTGACCGAATGGGCACGCGGCAACGGTTTCTGCTTCGGATCGCCGCTCGCGCCGGCATGCTGAATGAAACTGGACGCTGACTTGAGCATGCCATCTTCGCCAACCGGATAGGCGTTGACGCTGCCGCCGCCGTAGTTGGCGATCAGCACGTTCTTCCCCGCGCGATCGACGGAGACATGGCACGGTCCGCCACCGCCGGCAGCTTCCTCGTTCAGCTTGGTCAGCTTGCCGGTCTTGGCGTCGAGGCCGAACGCCAACACGCCGCCCTGCGGCTTGCCATCGACTTTGATTTGGCCCACCGCATAGAGAAACTTGCCGTTCGGATGGATGGCGAGAAAGTTGGGACTCGAAGCCTCAGCCGCCAGTTCCAGGTTCGAGAGCTTGCCGGTGGCGACGTCCATCTCGCAGCGATAGATCCCCTTGGCGGTGCCGCCGCCGGTGCCGATGAAGACCCATAGTCTTTCAGGGGCCGGTGAATCGGCAGCCAGGCTTGGCATAGCGGTGAGTGCGAAGGCCAATAGCGAAAGGCAGAGAGTTCGGAAACGCATCGATGTTCCTCTTTAAGGTGAAGGGCGGGAATGTTCCGATAGTGTAAGCGTGAAATGGCGGACGGCACGGGCGAAACATGCAGTATTTACGAAGATGCGGGTCGATTGACCCGAAGATGTTGTCCGTTGAGATCGCTGACGAAAATTGCAATTTGATGGATTCGCACGGCCAATGCCTCGCGGTCATTGTCGCGAGTGCAGGAAATGATTCCCGCATGCAAAGCGCTCAGACGATGCAGGCGAGCAAAATCCGAACGATCGAAGGTAAGTACGCAACGGCTATCAGAAATGGCCCGTTGAAGAACGATGTCGTCGTCGTTGCCTTGTTCGCCTGCCTCTTGAACCGTCAACACATCATGTCCGAGATCGCGAAGGCGAACGACGACTCCGTAATCGAAATTCTCATCCGCATAAAATCGGGCCATCGAAAATCATGCTCCGGCATTGCGACGGATGGCAGTTTCAATTTCCTGAGCATGTTCGGCCGCATATTCCCAAGCCGCAGCCAAGTCGTCTAGCGTCAGTCCAGGTATGGAGTCGACAATTTCGACATCCGTACGGCCAAGCTGCCGCCATTCGACCAGTCCCCAGACGTTGATGTTCGTGTCGCGGATGCACGCTTCGAATCCATCCGGGTGAGGTCGCCGTGTAATTTGATTTGTCGCTGCCAACATTGAGAGTTCCTCCACCAATAATTTACTACGAACAGCGGTGAATGGAAACAGCGTTCAATCCGTGTCATATAATCAGCGAAGTGCCCTTCGCGCAAAGTCGCAAAGCGGGTAACTTGGCGGAGATGGGAATGGATTCCCCCCAGTAGTCGAGGATCGTCGAATGGAACAGCTTTTCAGTCAAATTCAGGACGTCTTCCTGAATCTCTTCAATAGCCAGGCGTTGATGGCAACGCTCGGGAAGCCCGAGATTATGTTGGCCGCGTTCGTTGCGCTCAACATCATCATCTTCACCGAGACGGGCCTTCTAATCGGCTTTTTCCTGCCGGGAGACTCCCTGCTCGTCACGGCGGGCATCGTGGCTTACGGGAGCAATTGGCCGCTTTATTGGCTGATTCCAACGCTTTGCCTTTCGGCGGTTATTGGCGATAGCGTCGGCTACCTGATCGGCTGGAAGACGGGGCCGAAGCTCTTCCACAAGGAAAAATCGTTCTTCTTCCGCAAGGACTATCTGCTCCTCGCGCAAGACTTTTACGAGAAGCACGGCGGCAAGACGATCATCCTCGCCCGCTTCATGCCGATCATCCGCACTTTTGCCCCCGTCGTCGCCGGCATCGGCAAAATGAACTATCGACGCTTCCTGTTCTTCAACATTTTTGGCGGCATCGGCTGGGTCGTGAGCATGATCATGCTCGGCTACTGCTTGACGCCGTTCCTCGATCCGCTCCTCAAGCCGATCTTTGGCGAGGAATTCAAGGTCCAGAAGCACATCGAGAAGGTGATCATCCTGGTGGTTTTCATCTCAATCGCGCCGGGCCTTTATGCGGGCGGCAAGGCGTGGTTGCAGAAACGCAAAATCGCGAAGATGCCGAAGCAGTCGGTGAATCCGCCCCTTTAGAATGTGATCCCAGAGGTTCGCAAAGCCTCACCTCTGGGCTTGGGTAGTTATTCTCTCAAGCCCAGAGGTGAGGCTCTGCGAACCTCTGGGATCCGCCGCCCCCACGAGCAACCCATGAGCGACCTCAAACTTCGCGACCATCTCCGCAACGAAATCGAAACGCTCAAGAAAGCCGGCCTCTACAAGCGCGAACGGCGGATCGAATCGCCGCAAGGGGCGACGATCCAGGTCAACGGCCGATTGGTCGTCAATTTCTGCGCGAACAATTACCTCGGCCTGGCCAATCATCCCGAAATCGTCGAGGCCGCTCACGAAGGCCTGCGCCGCTGGGGTTACGGGCTCTCTTCCGTGCGCTTCATTTGCGGCACGCAGGATCTACACAAGGAACTCGAAACCAAGGTCGCGCGATTCTTCGGCAAGGAAGATGCGATCCTCTATATCTCGTGCTTCGACGCCAACGGCGGTCTGTTCGAACCACTGCTCGGGGAAGACGACGCGGTTTTGTCCGATGAATTGAACCATGCCTCGATCATCGATGGGGTCCGGCTTTGTAAAGCGAAACGCTTCCGCTACAAGCACGGCGACATGGCCGACCTGCAACGGCAACTCGAAGAGGCGAAGGGCTGCCGTTTCCGGATGATCTTCACCGATAGCGTCTTTTCGATGGACGGCGACGTCGCGAAACTGGCCGACATCTGCGAATTGGCGGATAAATACGATGCGATCGTGGCCATCGACGATTGCCACGGCACCGGCCATCTCGGCGAACACGGCCGCGGCGGCGCGGAACTGCTCGGCGTGCTCGATCGCGTCGACATTATCACCAGCACGCTCGGCAAAACGGCAGGCGGAGCTTCGGGCGGCTTCACCACCGGAAGGGCCGAGATGGTCGATTGGCTCCGCAATCGTTCCCGGCCTTATCTCTTCTCGAACTCGGTTCCGCCCTCGCTGGCGTTTGCGGCCCTCAAGGCCCTGGAACTGATCGACGGTGGAAAAGACTTACGCGAGCGCCTGGGCAAGAACACGCGCAAAATGCGTGCCTGCCTCGAAGCCGCCGGCCTGACCGTGAAGGCCGGCCCCACACCGATCCTCCCCGTCATGCTCGGCGACGCGGCCTTGGCGACGCGGATGGCCGAGCGACTGCTCGAACACGGCATCTACTGCATCGGCTTCAGCTACCCCGTGGTTCCGCAAGGCCAGGCGCGGATTCGCTTGCAAGTCTCGGCAGCACATTCGGATGAGCAAATCGAGAAGGCGATTCAGGCGTTCGCGTCGGTGGGCAAAGAATTGGGCGTCGTAAAATAGCCATCGTTTAGCCGCAAGTCGGAGGGTTTCCGGAGACTTGCGCGTACACTATCCTGACCAACTGGCCGAACTCTTCAAACGCACTCCGACAAAGACCGCCGTTATGCCGACCATTACGATCAACGAAGAACCGCGTGGATTCAATCAGCCGCTGACCGTGGCGGACCTTTTACGCGAACTCGGCCGAGATCCGAAGCGGATTGCCGTGGAACTCAATGAGCAAATCGTTCGCCGTGAGGAGCAAGCGACGCGGCAACTGGCGGACGGCGATCGGCTGGAGATCGTCACGCTCGTCGGCGGCGGGGCGAGTGAAGAACTCGATAAGCCCCTGGTAGTCGGCAAATTCACTTTTCGCAGCCGTTTGTTCACGGGCACCGGGAAATACCCCACCTACGATCTGATGCAGAGTTGCCTGAAGGCCAGCGGTTGCGATGTCACGACCGTCGCCGTTCGCCGGGAACGGCTGGTCGATCACGAAGGGCGGAACCTGCTCGATTATCTCGATCTGAAGCAGTACACGATTCTGCCCAATACCGCCGGATGCTTCAGTGCCGACGACGCCATCCGCCACGCCCGCCTGGCTCGCGAACTGCTGACGAACCTCGGCAATCCAGGGGCCGATTGGGTCAAGCTCGAATGCCTCGGTGACAAGAAAACGCTGCTGCCCGACCCGATCGACACGCTCAAGGCGACGGAAGTTCTCGTCAAGGAAGGATTCCAGGTAATGGTCTACACCAGCGACGATCCGTTGCTGGCGAAACGGTTGAAGGGCGCTGGGGCGACCAGCGTGATGCCGGCCGGTAGTCCGATCGGCAGCGGGCAAGGCGTGCTCAATCCAAACAACATTCGGATCATTCTCGAATATCTGAAGGAAGGCGATCCCGACTATCCGGTCATCATCGATGCCGGCGTCGGCACCGCGAGCGACGTGGCCTTCGCGATGGAACTCGGCTGCGACGGCGTGCTGCTGAACACCGCCATCGCCTCCGCCCAGGATCCTCTGCGGATGGCCCACGCCATGAGGCATGCCTGCGAAGCGGGCCGTCTTGCCTATCTTGCCGGGCGAATTCCAAGGAAGCTGTACGCCTCGGCATCGAGCCCGATGGATGGGCGGATCGCCGGTACTCAGAAGTAAGAAACCGGCCTAGACTCATTCCCCGCAAACGTTATAGTCCGCCGCGCGAAGTGGACCGAATTGGTTCCGTCGTGAGGAAAGCTATGCGCAACGGACAAACGTATTTGATGGGTGCGGCCGGTTTGCTGCTCGGCGTCGCCGGGACGCTACTGTTTGGTGCTCCCGTAATCAATCATCCGAACCCGGTGCATGCGTCCACGGGCGGCAACGATCGGTATCAGGATTACATCATGTGCACCGGAGCGGTGGCGGTGAATCCGCGCGCCCCGACCGACGGCGTCTGGATGCTGGATTATCGATCAGGCCGTTTGCTCGGCACCGTCATCGATCGAACCGTCGGCAAAATTGCCGGCTGGGCCGAGGTCGATCTGGTCACTGAATTCGGCGTGCAGCCGAAGCAAGACGTGCATTTCATGATGACGACCGGCACCATCGCTCAGGGGCAGGCCGCCCTCTATGTGGCCGAGGTGACGTCCGGCAAGTTCGGCGTTTACACGATGGGACCCGCACCTGATGGCAATGGCGGCATCATCATCCGCCGACACGATCTGACAACGTTCCGGGCGAACAAGAATCCTAATCCTTGATCGCCGGGCAATTTTCATTTTTCCGTTTGCGTTCCCGAAAAGGGATCCTAATCTCCCAATTGAATTAGGACAGACCTCCCGGCCTGTCTCACATGAAGTGGCACAAAATGGCACGGTTTGACACACCGGGTAAAAACAATTCGCTCGGTCATCCGAACATCGATGTAACAAAATGTAGCGCTTTGTGTACGGAAATAAAAATTTTGGCGGATGAGCCGGTGGCGTCTGTCGGATTTTCCGACAGACCAGAGGTCTGTCGCCACTCGCGGTCAGCGAACGTAAACAAACTCACTCGCGTTCAAAAGTGCCCAGCAGACCGCTCGTAAGCCGTGCTCTTTTTCGACCGCCATCGCCCTTTCCAATTCCTTCTCTTCGGGCCAGCGCCCCAACGGCGCCTGCCGTTGGATGAATGAATTGTTCATCAGGGTCAAAGCTTGCAGGGGAGTTGTGGTGGTCGCACGCCGGGGCGTCTTCACGGACGGGTCGGGGCAATCGAGCACATCGAGCAGCGGATCGCGGGCGGAATTGACGGCCATCCGGTAGATCGAACGGCGGTTGAACTCCGGTTCATCCTTGTCGAAGAGATCGTAAAAGGTCGAATTAAAAGTCTTCACCGTAAACGGCCGAAAGCTCGGCCCACCTTGTCGGCGATTCAGTTGGCCGCTGACCGCGAGCATGGCGTCACGGACAGCTTCGGCTTCGAGCCGACGTGATGGAAAACGACTGAGCAAGCGGTTCTCGGGATCGTCACGTATGGTCTTCGCATCGGTTCTGGAAGCCTGCTGATAGGTGGCCGAGAGCAGGATGAGCCGATGAATTTTCTTCAAACTGCCGCCGTTGTCGCGCAACTCGGCGGCCAGCCAGTCGAGCAGTTCGGGATGCGTCGGCCGATCGCCGTTGAAGCCGAGATCGTTGGGGGTGCGAACGATCCCCTCGCCAAAGTGATGCTGCCAGATGCGATTGGCCATCACCCGCCACGTGAGTGGATTGTCGCGGCTAACGACCCAGTCGGCGAACTTGATCCGCCGTTCGCCTTCGGGCGAATCAACTTTCAGGTTGAGTTCCGCGGGCGGGCCTTTGATGCTCATCGGCGCTCCCGCGGCGACGATTTCCAATTTGTTGTCCGATTCGCCGCGCTTCAAGACATGCGTGGCTGCCGGCGGCGTAATCAAGGCCGCGTAGGCAAGCATTTTGGGTTGGCTCTCGGGTTGAACTGCACGCAACTTCGCCTTCTCGGCTTCGAGACGTGCAAGCTCCTTTCGGTCTTCCTCGGAAAGGGCCATCAAGATCTGGATATGGGGGATGCGATCCGTTCCGGCCTTGAACGAGGCACGAATTTCCTCACCCGAAAGCGGCCGATCGTACAGGCGGGCTTCATCAATCGACCCGGCAAACATCGCATTGCCGCCGCCGCTGTGCCGTTTCCCGATGAGGATGCGAGCCTCCCCCGAACGGAACGCCAGCGACCCGGCATCATAGCCCTCGCCATACGGTTCGCCGTTGCGATAGAGGGTAATGCGGCCATCCTTCGCATAGGAGATCGCGACATGAATCGTTTCACCCGGCTTGGTCGACTCCGGCAGGCCGTTGACATCCCGGCTGCGCTGGTAGCCATTGCTCCCCGCGAGCCAGCGGCCTGGTTGTTTCTCGCCGAAGACGATCGAATCGAAAAGCCGGCCGTCCTTGGTCTCGACCGTCAGGGCCCCGCCTCCGCGTTGGTCCAAATTCGCGAGCGAAAGCCAGACTTCCAGGGTCTTTTCGCGCAGGTCGCGGTCGAGCGGTGCTGTTTCGAGATAGGCATCTTTGCCGTTCAGCACCAGTTTTCCGGCGACAATCTTGGCGTCTCCCTTGAGGGTGCCGTGCAGTCGGCCGACCTGGTCATTCGCATCGCCCTCGAACGCCCACCGCGAGTTCGGCCGTGGCAGATCCTTTCCTTCGATTTTGCCGCGAACCTTCTCACGTCCGCGCTGTTCGATCACGGAGATCTTGAGATCGATCTCCAGACTCAGAGCCTGATGCCGAGCGACCGCGTCTTTTCGCTCTTGTTCCTGATTCGGAGTGAGAAGCGTCCGATCTCCGTGATTGACGCCCTCGAACACCGCCTTCAGGCGATAATAATCGCGGGTGGGAAACGGGTCGAACTTGTGATCGTGGCAACGAGCGCAGTTCACGGTGAAGCCGAGAAACGTCTGCCCCACCGCTCCGAGGATTTCCTCAAGTTCATCTTCCCGAGCTCGGATGCGGACCGAAGGGCTTTGTGTCGTAAGACCGACATGGTCCCAGGGTCCGGCCACCAGGAAGCCCGTCGCGACGATGCCTTCAGGGGTGACAGGGGCGATCACGTCGCCGGCCAGTTGTTGCCGAACGAAATCCGCGTAGGGCCGATCGTCTTTGAACGACTTGATGACCCAATCGCGATACCGCCAAAAATGCTCGCGGGGCTGATCGCGTTCGAAGCCGTGGCTCTCCGCGAAGCGCACGGCATCCAGCCAATGCCGGCCCCAACGTTCCCCGTAGTGCGGAGACGCCAGCAAGCGATCGACGACTCTCTCGTAGGCCGCCTGGGGATCCGCCCCGGAATTGCGAACGAACCCGTAGATTTCCTCGGGGGTTGGCGGCAAGCCGGTCAGGTCGAAGGTTACGCGGCGGATGAGCGTCACACGATCGGCGACCGGTGCGGGAGAAAGTCCCTTCGCGGCAAGTCCGGCGCGAATAAAATCGTCGATCGCGTTGTTTCCCCACGCGGCCTTTTCACCCGCCGGCGGTTTGGGGCGCACGAGTTTCTGGAGCGACCACCAGTCCGGCCCCGCGCGTTTCGGTTCTTCGCCGGTGTTTGTTCCGACGAAGGTGAGCAGAAGAGTCGCGGCAATTCCGAAAGAACATTTCATGGTCGGCAACCAACGATGAAGAGAGTGAACATTTTTGATGATCCGGGAAACGAGGGGCTTCGTCAAGGAAAACCGTGATCCAGGGGTGAACTCGACTCGACTTTACCCAAAACCTGCTACAATAATGTTTGCGATACATTTTTTTCTATGTGTTCCTTGAGACTCTATGCCATTCCACCAACTCGGCCTTGCTCCCACGCTCGTGCAGAACGTTCTGAAGCTCGGTTATAAGACCCCCAGCCCCATTCAATCTCAAGCGATTCCGATGGTCCTCTCCGGCAGAGACCTCGTCGCCACTGCGCAGACCGGCACCGGCAAAACTGCCGCGTTCCTGCTGCCCCTCCTGACCAAACTCATCGAGAAGCCCCGCGGCAAAACGGGTGCGTTGGTTCTCACGCCGACCCGGGAACTCGCGAATCAGATCGAAACGGTCTTCCGCGAAATCTCCTCGGGCACCAAGCTGCGCTCGGCGTTGATCGTCGGCGGCGTTCCCTATTTCGCTCAAGAGCGTGCCCTGCGTTCAGGCGTGGAATTCGTCGTCGCCACGCCCGGCCGTTTTCTCGATCATTTGGGCCGTGGCACGGCAAACATGAGCGCCCTGCAAATGCTGGTGCTCGACGAAGCTGACCAGATGTTTGACATGGGCTTCCTGCCTGACCTGAAGCGAATCATTGCTCGCTTGCCGGCGACGCGCCAGACGTTGCTCTTCTCGGCGACGATGCCCCCCGAGATCGCCCGCCTGAGCAAGGAAATGCTCAAGAATCCCCAAACCACGCAAGTGGGCGAACAGGGAAAGACCGTGGACTCGGTGTCGCAGACCGTCTACCCGGTCCCCGCTCATCGCAAATCCGCTTTGCTCTTGCACATGCTCGAACAGTGGGAGAAGCCATCGGTTCTGGTCTTCACCCGCACCAAGCATGGAGCCAAGAAACTGGCCGGGACGATTTTCGATGCCGGGCACGGTGTCGCCGAATTGCACAGTAATCGCAGCCCCACGCAGCGGACCAAGGCGATGCAGGTCTTCCGTTCGGGAACGGTCCCCGTCATGGTCGCCACCAACATCGCGGCTCGCGGCCTTGATGTTCGGCATATCACCCACGTGGTCAATTTCGATGTGCCAGGTGCGCCGGAAGAGTACGTTCACCGCATCGGCCGCACGGGCCGAGCCGGTGATACGGGCGACTCGCTGGTCCTGGTTTCACCCGAAGAAAACTCGCTGCTCAATCGCATCGAGCGTCAACTAGGTCAGCGCTTGCCGCGCAAGCACCTGGACGATTTCGATTACTCGGTCGGCATGTCGCGCAAGGATCTGGCCCCACCACGGGATCAACCATCCACGAATGGTGCAATGATCACCAAGGGCGGAGTGAAGAAGAAGGCCTACCGCGGTCAAGGCAAGCGTCGCTAAGCAGATGAGCCGCTTGCGGTTTAGCGCTCGCTTTCTCGAAGAGAGCGAGCGCTAAGTCGCAAGCGGCTTTACTCATTTCTCAAACACCGCCAATTCGCGGATTTCGATGCGACAAGGCCCATCATCAGGATCGAGACGGATCTGATCGATCGTGTCGTCGATTAAGATGATTCGTGTTTGTTCTCGTTCGATGGGCAGAACCGCGAAACGTACATTACGTTCGTTGGGATGAAACTGATTGACTCCCGTACACATCCAAAAGAATTGCATCGACGCTGGAGCTTGAACACCTTTGGTCAGTACAAAGCGAATCCTTAACGCCCTGACAAATCTCGGTTGATCGAGACGGAAGATCGCATAGGGATCGGTCCCGACCCCCTCTCCAATTTTGCCATCCCAGGTCATCTGGGCTACTTCAATGGGAGTGGGCGCGAGTTCCATTCCGTCGCCAAACTGCGTCTCTTTCGGATGATGCATGTACGGATCAATGCCCGCATCACGAAGTTTGGGGAGTTGTTTGCAGACCAAGTCAACCATGTTCAATGGGTATAGCACTCCCGCGTACCGTGAGGCGACGTAATCGGCTTGTGTGCCGGCGCGTACGTCCCGCAGGAATGATTGACTCGATTCCTGATTGACAGTGCCCACGACCAATCCCTGCTGTGTTTGCAATCCGAAACCGAGTGCGAAAACCGTAAAGACGATCATGGGAGCGGTCTCCCGCACGGAAACGGGACCATAGAGGCACCATACCGCGTAGATGCCGAGCAGTATCGGAGTCAGGATCGTGCCGTAGCGAGAGACCATGCACGCTTCGACTCCGAAAATTGCACGCCCATACGAAATCCCCATCGCCACCACGATCATCGCGCCCAGAAAGAGAAGCAAGCCAAGCACACGAACTCGCTCCTGGGAAAAGCGAAACCCCACAACCAGGAGAAGACCTATCGTGGCAAATAGTAGCAGCGGGATTAACCAACTTACCCACGGCCAGGCAAACTTGGAATACGGCACCAAAATTCGCGTCAGGCATTGCAAAGTACCTGAGATGAACATCTTCAGGTCCGCGGGTTCCGTGTGCCCAGCAACCGATTGGTAGCCTGCAAAGTAAAGCAGGACGAGCAAGACAGCAACAATCGCCACGGCCAATCCCACCATGAGCGTTGCACGTGAACGCGTTTCCTTCGATCGTGCCGATGCCAGCACCGCGATCGCCAACCATGCAGCGCCCGCCAGGACGACCGGTAAGCCATTGGCACCGCACCAAGGCAACGACCAGAGGATTAGACCAGCGTAGACGATCTCCCGCATTGTGCGCACTTCACGGCGGGAGACGATCAGGCCGCCAATCGCGGTGGTCAGCACCATCGCCAGCGTATGATTCAAGGTCAGGCGAAACGTAAAAATTTCCGCGTGTCCCAGATGGAGCAATGCCATCGGGATGAACGCATCCGCGTAAATCGCACGGCCACGCAGCCGCCTTGCCAATCGGATCAACATTGCCGCGGTGAGGCCCATCAAGGCGACATTCAGATAGTTCTCGACCTGGAATTCACCGTTCGTGAGCAGGACCAGAGGAATAAGGATGGCCTTGATGAGTGGAACGCGATGTTCATTATCCTGCGCCCAAATGAATTGGGCGTTAACTGACTGATCGCCTGTCAGAACGGGAACCAACAGGGCCCAGTCGTCGCAGCACGGCGCTTCGGGGGAAAGCCGTATCACGAACGCCATTGCCGCCAAGAATAAACACGCCCAGGCGGACCAGACGAAGATGCATACCGAACGGTCCGAGACCGGAATGGGTATGTGGTTCAACTCAGGCTGCTCGGGTCAAACGAAGCTGCGGCAGAGGCAAAGCGATCGGCTGGGGCATTTCCGTTCGGACCGTTCGACTGACAATGTGCTCCCTCGCGCGAGCAAAAGGATTGAGATCGTATTCCGATTGGCGCGAGAGCAACGGTGATGAATACGGGTCGCCGGTCAAAATCATCTGCAAGTAGCGGGTCCGAAACAGTTGAGTGTCGGCGGGATGCGGATCGGCCAAGCTCTTGCCGCGACTGGCCGATTCGTGATGGTAAAGAACCGCTTGTGGATCGATCAAGACCTTAAATCCACGCACGCGGATGCGTAGGCAGAGGTCGGAGTCGCCGAAGCCTACAGCGAAAGCCGCATCGAAGCCGCCGACATCACGATAGACATCGGCGCGAACTAACATACACGCGGCAGTCACGATACTCTGATCGCGCGTGGCCAGTAGTGTCTTGTCGTCACCGGGCCGGCGCTGGCCATCGTCGGCAAAGGCCTTCTCGAATTTGTGCGTATTGTCAGCCGCGAAATGGATCCCGACGATGCCGCCGCCATGTTGAACTCGTCCATCCGGATAGAGCAATAACGCACCGACCGCCCCGACCTCGCGTCGCTGGGCCAAACCAAGCATGTGTTCCAGCCAGCCTGGTTCGAATGCTTCGATGTCGTTATTCAAGAAGAGATAGTTGTCGTACGGCCTCCCAAGATTCGCCACCGCATGATTCATCATCATCGAAAAATTGAACGGGCCCTGATAAGGAATCACCCGATGCCGTTCACGAACCTCGGCCAAATAGGACTTAGTCACGAGTTCCTGAGAATCGTGATCGATGATGCAGAGATCGTACAGATGATCGGGAACGGTTGAATACAAACTTTCGATGCAGTTTTTTAGCAGATCGGCATGATTCTTCGTCGGAATGATGATGGCCGTACGCGTACCGGATTGCACCGGCCAGCGGATATCAAGGCAGTCGGCGTCGCGAGTCGGCACGACCTTTGCCTGGGTATTGAGCCGTCGTAGATGGCGCTCCACCGCGGCCTTGCGGCCAGCGGATTTTGTCGCGCTCAGCGGTTCATGCCAGCGACGTCGATAAAGGATATCAGGAACATGGCAGACACTTCCGCCTTGTTCAATGGCGCTGAATAACAATTCCGAGTCGGCATCGAATTCCTTCATCCAACGGTTGCGATAAATCGGTTTGAATCGTTCCGATTTGATTGCAACCAGGCCATCGATATACCCATGCGCGAGGAAGTAGTCGTAAGAGAAACCAGGCCGAGCGTGAACAGTATGAACTTCTCGCGGATCAGCACCCACATCGACGCGATCGCAATAGAGCAATTCCGGCCCGTTCTGCAGAATCTGGCTTGCGAAACGATGCAGGGCTTGTGGCTCCAATAGATCGCCCTGATTGATCCAGCAAACGTATTCGCCATGGATATCAGCGTGGATTGTTTCTTCAGATCCATCGTGGATCCAAATGGAAAATTGGCTCGCAAAACGTTCGATCAGTCCTTTGGTGGGTTGCGGCAATCCACCGTTGGGCGCGATTAGAACGGCTTCCCATCGCGCGTATATCTGGGCTTCCAGACTTGCGAGCGTCTCACGCAGCCATTCGGTTGAAGAGTCGTTTAGACGGACGACCAGGGTGAAGCGCGGGGAGTAACTCGGCCAGGCATGCGATCGCAACTTTTCTAGAACACTCGGATCGGGCCGATAACGCTCGAACCATGTGCTCAAGTCGGGCTCGGGAAGGCCGCCGATCGAGTCCTTGAGTTCCTTGATCAGGTGCTCGCCGAGATGATGCTTCAGTTCCGACTTGTGGTGCCAATAATCGGCCGGGGCGACAAACAGTTGTTGATCGAGCCATCGGCTGAGATTGGCTCCTGAAGGCGACTGCTTCCGCGTCCAGCGAACGAGACGAAGCAACCCTTTGGCGAGAAGATGCATCGATGGCCGAAACAGCGGAATGTTGCTTAGTTTTTTGTAGATTCGATCCACGAGCCGGAATCGCATCGCGCCGTAATACTTGCGATACCGCTCTTCCAGTTCGACCATTTGCCGATCTCTGGCTTCAAGGCGTGCTCGCAGAGTTCCAACGGTCTGCCGCTCACGCTCCGTTTCACCTTGGCAATTCTCGACGGCAAATCGCAATAGGGCGTTGAGGGTCGGTCGGTGATTTTCCAGTTGCGGTCCCGCTTCGTTCCAAACGATCGCGCGGCTCGTCGCATTTGTCGCACACCTTTGTTGCAACGCAGATGCAAGATTGTCGAAATGGTGATCGACGTCTTGGGACAGACTGCGATGACGCTCCATCAACCATTCCGCGGCATTCGGCTCGAGCATGTGGGCAAATTCGAGAAGCCGATGAGGTTCCGTGACAACGATATCGGGCCGCCCCAAGCCAGCCGCGTAGTTTAGATGTGAGGAATGCGTGCCCAATAACAAATGGGGTCGATGAAACGCGAGGGCAAGATACGCATGATGAAGGCTGGACCGAACAATGAGTTTCTTCCGCCGCGCGGAATCGTCGCAAATCAACAGAATATAGTGAAATCGTCGAAGCAGGAGTTCTTGTGATTGATTGATCCATTCATCGATTTGATCGTCATCTTGATCTCGATCCACTTCGAGTAGGAGAATCGACTTGTTGGCTGGAATCCGATGGCCAATCAGTTCGTGCCATGTCTCCTCCAACTCCTGTTGGTTATGAGCACGATGAAGGAGTACCCGTGGATCGGGAGAGCAAGAGATTGGATCAACTTCGGCATCTCGCTGGAAAACGTTGCGCGACTTTTCATCGCGAACGTTTCGAAAACTGGCCACCCGTTGCGCGTACTTCAACATCGAATGGACAATGGGGGCGTCCGCGTCGGGTGCCGATACCGCACTCCAGAAAAGCGGAACCTGCCACTCTTCCGCGAGCATCGTGGGAAAGATCCAGTGCTCGGCACCGTCCGGAAAAATGTTCGCTCGCGAAGCAGGATCTCCTTTTCGGGGCGACTTCAATTGCAATTCCTGCCCGACGAGTACGATCGCATCCGGGCCATTGGGAAAATCAATCGTGACGTCGCTACTATCTCGAACATGAATTGATGTGCTTCGATCTGGCGATACCAACTTTGGTCCGTACCAGTTCCATTCCAGGTTTGGAACCCGACGATTCATTTCCCGTTCGAACAGGAGCGCCTGAACGCACGGATCATTGGGGACGGTAGTAAAGTCAGAAAAGCAGGCGATCCGGAGTTTTCGTTGTTGCTTCATGGTGATGAATGCCCCTCAATCGCTTTGACAGAAACCCAATCAGGCAATCCGGGTGAGAGAGGTAACCTGCGTCATTACCGGTTGGGTAAACCCGATGCATCACAATCTCTTTTCGGTTCCGACAGCCTCCGTTATAAATGGATTCCTCGTCAAAATGCGAATATTCGTCAAAGTCGGCCTATTCAGCAAAGTTCATTTGTTCGTTTAAGGGCAATCTTGGCATAGGATGTTTCGTAGGAGGACTCATTCATGCTCGTCGTCATGCAAACCGGAGCGTCGCCGGAACAGATTGCTCATGTGATCGAAGCAATTCGCTCGTTGAATCTCACGCCGCACCCCCTGCCGGGCGCGATGCGGACGGCGATCGGCATCACCGGGAACACGGGGGCCGTGGATGCACGGTCGCTCGAAGTGATCGACGGAGTCAAGGAGTGCATCCGTGTTACGAAGCCGTTCAAACTTGCCAGCCGGGAGATGCACCCGGCCGACACGACCATTCCGCTAGGCATGACCACCATCGGGCCGGGAAACTTCACGATGATCGCGGGGCCCTGTTCCGTCGAGAACGAGGCGATGATTCAGCAGACGGCGGAGTTCTTGATGGAAAATGGCGTCAAGATGCTGCGCGCGGGAGCGTACAAGCCACGGACCAGCCCTTACTCGTATCAAGGGATGGGTCGTGAAGGCCTGGAGATCTTCAAGCGAGTCCGCAAACGAACAGGCATCGGCATCGTCACGGAGTTGATGGACACGGAAAACGCCGACGCCGTCGAGGACGCGACCGACATCATCCAGATTGGCACGCGGAATATGCAGAACTTTGCGCTCTTGAAGCGTGTCGGGCAGGCGCGCAAGCCGGTGCTCTTGAAACGCGGCATGAGTGCGACGCTCGAAGAGTGGCTAATGTCCGCCGAGTACGTGATGGCGGGCGGCAATTATCAGGTGATTCTCTGCGAACGCGGCGTGCGCACGTTTTCCGACCATAGCCGCAACACGCTCGACCTGTCGGTGATTCCGCCCTGCCAGTCGTTGACACATCTGCCAATTCTCGTCGATCCGAGCCACGGCACGGGCAAACGCGCCTATGTTCCCGCGATGGCTCTCGCCTCGCTGGCCGCCGGAGCCGACGGCCTGCTGCTCGAAATCCATCCCCATCCGGATAAGGCCATGTCCGACGGGGCCCAGTCGCTCGATTTCGCTGGCTTCAAGAAGTTGCTGGATTCTCTTCGAAAATTGGCGGTGCCGCTGGGGAAGAAGATGAATTGATGGGGGCCACGACGCGAAGAATCTCCCACGCCGTCGTTTCCCGCAATCGTCGCAGCACGACTTCGGTGAGCAATTCGAGCGGAGCGCCCCCGTTCGCGACCGCCGCCAGGAAGGCATCCACTTCGGCATCTTCGAGTAGGCGGGGGATCGTTTCAAGTCGGGCCCGAAGTTGGGCCGCCAAATTCTCGACGGATTGAATCGTCTCGAACGTGACTGCATCCGATCCCGACAAAATCGCGAGTTGCTGATCGATCTCGCGAATTTCGCGAACGACAAAGGCGTTTTCCGGAATCGCTTCGAGCCGTCGCATCGCGGCCTCGTCCAGCACCGGAATCATGGTCGCTCGCCAGCTTGTCCAGGCATCGGCGAGCTTGTTTCGCAACGAGTCCTGTTGCTTCGCGAAACCCTTCAGCAAGTTGCGAAATGCCTTGCTTTCAAGCAAGTCTCGTGGATTCTCCTGCACGCACTTGACCACTTCCGTCATGCTTTTTTCGAGCGAGGGCATCCGTGGGATGTCGCGCGTTCTCAGGAGGCCGCGTTCGTGGAACAGAGCCGCCCGATCCACTAGAGCCGTGAGCCCGCCCCACGCCCTGTCCACCTCCGTGAGCGCTTCGGCGAAAACCGCTTCGAACGATTCCTCGGGCTGCGGTTCGACCACGATTAATCGCTTCGCGATCGCCATGTCCGCCAGGCGTTCAAGAATGACTCCCGTCGGCACGCTGGGTTCGTTTTCGCGGAACAGATGGGCGAGCAATTCATCCCGTTTGAAGGGAGCAAGATCCAAATAGGCACCGGCTAGATCGAGTACGGCATCGGCGTCGGCGGGCGACCAATCGATGATCCGCCAGATCGAGGGTTTCTCGATCGCCGGCGAAGCAAGTCGATCCAGAATCTGATTCATCAGCCGAGCCGCCGCGACGCGGTACTGGTTCGTGCTCGCGAGATTGAGTTTCGTGACCATCGACTGGGCCGCGCGTCCCGCTTCCATGAAGCGGAAATTCTCCGGGCGGAGAAAGTCGGCTTCGCTGAAGCGCGGCTGTTTCCGGAGAAGAAATGGTTCCTTCGCGATCGGATCGGTGAAAAGATCGATGAGACCCTTGGCCAACCAACCGGCTGTGTCGCGATCAAATGAATTGGGATTGGTTCCTTGAGCTTTCGTCGCCGCGACGCGTTCTTGGGCCAGCTTCTGCTCCTCATCGAGCGCGGCGATCAGACGCTCGATCGTGATAGGTGCGGGCGAAGCGGTCTGTTTATCGCGTCGTTCGAGTTCCAACCATCGCTGAAAATGCGACCGGCCGCTCCCAGACGCACCTTCGATCGTCACCGAGGCTGGATCGGTTAGGAAGTCGGTTTCCGTTCTCTCAATTCCCGATTCGTTTACGAATCGCATCGGCCGATGTACGGCGCGGAATTCTTCATCCGAAAGCGAGGTGGCACCGCCGGTCAGCCGCTCGCGCAGGTGTTCGTTGTCCCAGGAGAGTGGAAAGGAGTTCATTGGCGTGAATCAATCAGGTCGGGTGGCCATCGAGGATTTCTTCCGATTCGGCCAACTCGGGTTCCCGCGGCGCGACATCGACCGAGACGCGCACGGCATGCTCGCCGCCGCCGAGGATCACCCCTTTGATCGGGCTGACGTCGTCGAAATCGCGGCCCCAGGAGAGCAGAATATGATGGTCCGAAGGGACGAGGTTATTCGTGGGATCGACGTCGATCCAGCCGAAGCCGTGGCAATAAACGGAAAGCCAGGCATGCGTCGCATCGACACCGACAAGCCGTTCCTTGCCGGGTGGTGGTTGAGTGCTGAGGTATCCACTGACGT
>JAIOQJ010000283.1 GCA_021413475.1 Planctomycetota bacterium
GCATCACACGATCGCCGAGCGCTGGCGTGAGAATATCGCCGAGAATCTCCGCCCGCGTGCCGAAGAACTGCTAATCGATCTGACGCAAAAAGAAGAAGAAAACGCCCTAAGATTGCGAACGATCCGCGATCGCCTCGAAGAACGCTTTGTGCAACCGCTTTTGCTCGATCGCTTGATTTCACTGGTAGAACCCGCGGCCCGCGATGCCCGCGAAGGCCTCGGCGAAGCGAGTGCCTCGTTCCAGCGGCTCGAAGAACATCTGCGGCCGTTCATCGATCACCCGACGGGCGTCGGCCTCGACGTGCCGCACTGGCTTCGCAAGTTCGAGGCAGAGGTCGCGCGTGTCCGCGAACGGCTCGATCAGCCCGAGAGCAAAGACGAAACCCCAGTCGCCCTAACTTACGCCGAACTCAAGGATCAACTCGATCGATGGGAAAAACCTCTCTCCGCGTGATGTTTCCGTGTAACGGGTGAAACTACTTGGGGTTTCTACCGGTATGATAAGTGTGTCACGAGCCGCTTGCGGCTTAGCGCTCGCTTGAACGTCGCGGGTGCCTCTCGTGACACAGAGCGAGCGCTAAGCTGCAGGCGGCATTCGCTCGTGGTTCGTGTTTATTTCTGGAGAGTATTCATCCATGACCTTCACGAAATCTTCGTGGTTCCTAGCCTTGGCCGTCCTCTGTGGCCCCGTGGCCGCCCAGGCCGAAGTCCCGGTGGTCATCGACAGACTCGGCAAGAAAATTGACGCCACCTTCACTGATCTGAACGGCAAACCCGCCCCGCTGAGTGCGTTCAAAGATAAGAAGGCGATCGTCGTCGTGTTTCTTTCCTTCGATTGCCCCGTCTCCAATAGCTATGCCGTCACTTTGACGGAAATGAACAAACAGTACGGCGACAAGGGCGCCGCCTTCGTGGCCGTCAGCACGAGCGATGATCCGGCCGAAGTCAGAAAGCAGGCGAGCGAGTTCAAGATTCCTTTCTCCGTATACATCGATCCGAAGCTCGATGGCACTGACGCTCTCAAGGCGACGACCACCCCTGAAGCTTTCGTCCTCGATCACAACTTCATGCTTCGCTACCGCGGCCGCATCGACAACACCTGGCAGGCACGCCTGAAAAAGCATTCCGAGACGACGGAATTTGATCTGAAGAACGCCATCGAGGATGTGCTCGCCGGCCGCGATGTGCGCATCCCCGCGACTCGGCCCGTCGGTTGCCCGGTGATTGCCAAGGGGGCGATCGCTCGGCCGACGACCACGAGTGTTACCTATTACAAAGACGTGCTCCCCATTCTGCAAAACAATTGCCAGGGTTGCCATCGTCCCGGCGCGGTTGGGCCGTTCTCTTTGATGAATTTCAAGCAAGCCGTCAACTGGGCGGAAGACATCAAGTCATACACTCAAGATCGCAGGATGCCGCCGTGGAAGCCCTCCGAAGGATTGGCGTTTCACAATGATCGCCGGCTTTCCGAAGAGCAGATCAAATTACTTGCCGCCTGGGTCGATGGCGGCACGCCCGAAGGAAACGTCAAAGATGCGGAACCCGCCAAGGAATTTTCCGATGGCTGGCAGTTGGGCAAGCCCGATCTGATCGTAACGGTGCAGGATGACTTCATTCTGGGTGCCAGCGGACGCGATATGTTCCGCTGCTTCGTCTTGCCGACCAATTTGACGGAAGACAAGTACATCGTCGGTTTCGAAGTGAAGCCGGGCAACCAGCGCGTCGTCCACCACACACTGAATTTCTGGGATACGTCCGGGACCGCCCGCAAGATGGAACAAGAGGCCAAGGAAAAAGCCAAGGAGACCGATCCTGATCGCGGTCCCGGCTACTCGGCGTCGATGGGAGTCGGCTTCCGCGCCGCGCCAGGCAAGATGGGCGGCTTCGGCGGCTGGGCACCCGGACAGATGCCGCGATTTTTACCCAAGGGGACAGGTTACTTCTTGCCCAAGGGGGCCGATCTGGTGATCCAGACTCACTACCATCGCGACGGCAAGGAAGAGAAAGACCGCATGCAGATCGGTCTCTACTTTGCCAAGGAGCCGATTGAAAGACCATATCAGGCACTGGTGGTGAACGGCTTCGGGCTGTTCCAGTTCATTCCGGCCGGCAAGAACGATTACAAAACGAAGGGGACTGCAATCGTTAGTGCTGACTGCACGGTCTACTCCGTGATGCCGCATATGCACTTGCTCGGCAAATCGGTGAAAGTCACCATGACCCCGCCCGGCAGTGACCCGTTCACGCTCGTGAAGATCGACGATTGGGACTACAATTGGCAAGAGACGTACTGGTTCAAAGATCCGCTGAAGGTGAAGGCCGGCACCAAGATCGAAATCGAAGCGATCTACGATAACAGCGATAAGAACCCTAATAACCCCAAGCACCCGCCTGGCTCGGTGTTCGTAGGCGAGCAGACGACCAACGAAATGCTGTTCGGCTTCCTTGGCGCGACCAGCGACGTGAAAGGGACCAGGGTCTTCGCCCGCCCCGCACCGTTGATCGAGAAAAAATAATCCCCGTTTATTGGTCTTGAGGAGAGTACCTTCCGCCCTTTATTCGTAACA
>JAIOQJ010000057.1 GCA_021413475.1 Planctomycetota bacterium
GCCAGTCGAGCGAGGCGGGCCGGGTCCTGAATCTTGTCCTTGTATTGCTCGAACACTTGCAGGGCTTGTTTTTTCTGGCCGGGCGTCAAGCTTGGTGAACTCGAGGCGGCGTCGATAAATCCGAGATAAACGCGAGATTCGTCGCCCTTGATGTTCAGCAATTCACTGTAGCGAAGTAGAGCTTCCGGGTAGTGCCGCCACCACAAGGTGACGTCAGCAAGCTGAATCGGAAGATCCGAGTTCTTCGGCTGTTCGCGAATCAACTGTTCGTAGATTGAAAGCGACTCGCTGAAGTCCCCACGCCAGGAGAGGACATCGGCCAGCAACTTGCGATCGGCCCGATTGAGCGGATCCTGATTGACCAGGAAACGAGCCTGACGAACCGCCAGGTCGAGGTCTTCACCCGAGGTGGCGATATCGACCAGACGCAATCGGTCCGTGCGAGTCATGTCGACTCCTTGATACTGCTCAACCGCGTCCTTGTATCGCTTCATCAGCGTGAGCGAGTTCGCCAGTTCCCGGCGAATAAGCGGATCGCGGGACTTCATTTCCAAGGCGCGATTCATCAGCAACTCCGCCTTTTGTGCTTCATTACTGTAATACATGGCGACAGCCAACCGCCCGAGCAGAAGCGAGTCGTTCACATTCGGCTCGCGGATGACACGTTCGTAGATTCGCTGCACAGTCGTGGCATAAGCCACTGGAATGAGCGGTTTCACATTCGCCAGCGAGTTGTTTTGACCAATGGCCGCCGCGGCGCTTGCGAAACCGAGCCATACTTTCGGTTCGGTCGGGTACTTGTCGTACTGCACCTGGAACATTTTCAGGGCTTTGTCGTACTGTTTAGCCCAGAGCGTCACCTCGGCTTCGCGGATCGGTAGATCCTTGTTGCCGGGATAAATCACCTGTAACTGGGTGAACATGTCGATTGCCTTCTGGTAATCGCTCATGTAGCTCGTCACGTCGGCTTGGAGAATCAGAGCCTCCTCCATCATCGGTTCGGCCGGCTTGTGCGCGATGACTTGTTCAACCTGTAGCAACGCCGGCTTCCATTCCTTGGCCCCTGCGTAAAGCCGGGCAAGAGCGAGCCGTTCCGCGTCTGTTTGCGGAGCATCGAGCAATTCGATGGCTTTCTTGAATTGACCCGATTCCGCGAGAACCCCGGCGATTTCCTTCTTCACGTCGGGTTTCAGATCCTTGCTGACAACAATCTTCTGCATCAAGGCCTCGGCCCGTTCCCGGTTTCTGGCCTTGAGCATCACCCATGCCAACCGCGACGCAATCAGCGGATCAACGGTCACGAGTTGTAACTTCTGGTCGGCGAGTTTCTGCGCGATGGCGACCTGAGCCGGGGTCAACTCCTTCGCGCTGGCCGCGGCATTGATAAAGCCGTCGCCGTATTTCTTTTCGTTCTTTTTGAAAGCGGAGTCGGGTTCAAGCAACGCCTGGAACTTGGCAACCGCTTCGTTGTACTGCTTGGCCCAAAGCGTAATTTCGGCAACACGGGCCAGGGACGGGTCGTCGCCCGGGAACTGTTGCAGATGCTTCTCATAAATCTTGATCGCCTCGGGGAAACCGGCCTCCCCCTTCCAACTCAAGATGTCGGCGATGAACTTTTCGTTTTCCCAGTTGCGCTCATCCTCGTAAATCGAGCGAGCCGTCACCAGGGCTTTGTCGAACTCCTTCTGCTTGAGTTCAATACCGGCTCGCAGCTTGCGTGCCGCGAGGATGTTCGTGTTGCCCAGAACTCGTGCGGCATCCGCTGGCCGCTCTGATTGCAAGAGAATATAGGCGAGTTGCAGCTTGACTTCGTCGTTCGCGGGCATGATGGTCAAGGCACGCGTGACCAGTTTCGAACTCTTGTCGTTCTCACCCAGCCGCTGGAAGACCCAACCGAGGCGTGTCAGGTATAACGCGTGATCTTGGTCGATGGCTTTGTCGTAATTTCCAATCGTCGTGTATGAACGGGCGAGCTTGACCAGGATGTCGGGCTCGGGATTCGGTTGCTGTTTCTTGATCCGTTCCAAAATGTCTTGTTGTTCCGGGTACAACTTTTGGACAGAGCGTAGTTCCGCTTGCATCTGCAGCGCTTCGACCGAATTATGGGTTTGCTCAAGGAGCAAATTCACCTCTCGGTCCGCGTCGCCTAGCCGACCCTTCTTGAAGTAGGCGGCAATGAGGTACTTTCGGCCTTCCGCATCGATCGGCGGGCCCGATGCCGTCAAGATTTCGATTGTCTTGTCGTACTTGCCCGCGGTGTTGCACACGCCCGCGAACTCATTGCGAATCTGGACGTCGTTGGGATCTTGCTTGTGCAGTTCCTCGAATCGCTTGATGGCCGAGTCATACTGTTCAGCATGCACGGCAACGCGGGCACCTGCTCGCTCCAGGTCCTTTTTGTCCGCGTCGGACATACGGCCTTGATCGGCGAGTTCCTTCAGCCGCTTGTATTCCGTCTCGGCCTCCGCGTATTTCTGCGTCTTGTCGTACGCGATCACCAGGGCCTTGGACAAGCTCAGGTTGCGGCGGTCGCGAACGGCGAGGGACTGGGTGACCTGTTCCAGGTCCGACTTTTCGTTGAGCTTGTTGCCCAGCGTCATCAAGAGCACCAAACGGTCCGTGGGCGGATGCGAATCCTTGAGCGTCGAGGCCAGGATTTGCTTGTATCGCTTCACTTCTTCGTCGGAAGGCGACTTCTCCGAGTCGATCATCGCCTTCAGGAACTGGTCGTCCTTGTAGTAGAACGGGAAGATGATGCCCATCTGCGCCAGAATCAGCGGGATCGCAATCAGCAAACCAACGATGATCGGCACCCGCATATTCGGGAGGAAGTTCTTCTTGTCCGGATTCAAAACGGGCGTCAGCGGCGAATTCTCGTTCGGATTAACGAGCGATTGCAGCGTGGTGCGGCCTTGTCCCTCGAAGTCCTTGAATTCAAGTACGCTTCGGTAGAACGTCCGACCTGCGACAACCGTCGGCACCGAGCGCACCACGGTGGCCGTTCCGCGCACCTCGCCCAACGGGGTCGGTAACAAATACCCAACTTGAGAACCGGTCGGCATCTCATTTTCGAACATCGCGGCAGCGGCAACGCGAGAAATATCCTCGGTCGCGCTGTGCATCATCGTCTCTTCGGTCGTGCCGGTATTAATCACCAACGGCAGATGGAACGGATTACGGAACGCATTACGCCGTTGGGCCATGCCGCGCGACTGCCAAAGCTTGAGCCGGTTCCAGAACGTGTTCTGTTTGCCTTTGTCGTATTCATCGAACATGCGGGGCGTGGCATAGTGATAGCAAATGCGATTGATCGCATCGACCTGCGGCGTGGTCACGTCCTTGAACTGAACGCCGTAGCGATAGCCTTCGGTAGTCGCACCGCGGGTCACCTTGGCGACCGAGCGGCTCGACAGGCAAGTGAACCTGATGGCGAGTGGAGAACCGACGATTGGCCGGCCAGAAGGCGCGCTGAGTTACTTTGTAGGCAAGCCAGAAGAACAGTAAGCACCAGATCGTCGGCACGACGGGCTTCAGGTAATCGTCCGAGATGCCGAAACCGACGATCAGCGGGTGATTCAGCAGCGTACCCTCAATCTGACGAGTGACAAAGTCGGCAAATGCCTTGGTTTCGGTGAAGTTGAGACGTTGCATCAAGCGAACGACGGCGCGGAAAGGGTTCAGATCGAGACTCAGTCGCAGCCAGCCCCAGACGATCGCGAGGACACTCAATAGCATCAAGTACGTTTGAGGCCGTACGAAAGGCCAAACCGAGCGTGCCTGCGGCCCGCGCTTGCTGGTGACGACGAAGGTTTGTCGGCGCCGACGGAACATCGCACGGAAGGTCGCCTTGGTTTGCGTCCAAAAGTTCACCATGCTGAACAATTCGGAATTGACGATCGAGCCGAATCCGTTGCTAACGACCTTCATCGCGTACAGGGAGAAGAACAAGTACGTCACGGTGACGACGATCAGGTTCCATGAGAATTCACGGACCGGCGGCACGCCTGTGAAAAGCATCAAGATCGGCGTGAGATAGATCGCCAACTTGAAGAAACCACTGGCCCAGTGAATCATCGAGCCGAAATAGCAGAAGCGTTGCGGCCCCGTCAGCCCGGCCATGAAAAGCGGGTTATCGTACGCCATGATCGACAGGTTGCCTTCACCCCAGCGGAGTCGCTGCGAATGGAATGACGTAATGTCGGGAGGAGCTTGGCCGGCGACCAAACGATCGCTGATAGCGAGCGATTTCCAGCCGCGGCCGTGCAACCGCAATCCCGTGTGCATGTCCTCGGTGATCGTTTCCGTGGCAATGTAACCGATTTCCTTCAGTGCGTTGCGGCGGAACATCGCGGCGGAGCCTGCGAAGATCGGGGCATTCCACTTGTTTCGGCCCGGTTGAATCACACGATAGAACAGATCGCCTTCTTCCCAGTAACGGCGGTTCTTATGGTCGAGCCGGGCCTGGAACGAATCGAAATTGTAGAACGCGTGCGGCGTTTGAACGTAGGCCAGTTTCTCGTCGCGGAAGTAGCCGATCAAACGAGTGATGAAATGCGGTTCCGGCACGTGATCGGCATCGAGCACCACGACGAATTCGCCCGTGGTTTGCTCAAGTGCATTGTTCAGGTTGCCGGCCTTCGCGTGGCGATTATCGGGCCGTGAAAGGTAGATGACTCCCAGTTCCTGAGCCAGCACCTGCACCTCGGCTCGCCGGCCGTCGTCGAGCACATAGGTTTTGTGCGGGTAATCCATGCGGATGCACGCCTCCAACGTCGCCCGCAGCAATTGCGGATCCTCGTTGTAGGTCGGCACAAGCACATCGACCGTACGTCCCTCGAGCACGGGTTCTACTGGTGGTTCGTTTACTTCCCAAACTTGCAGGAAGTACAGCAGCAGGTTGATGATGCCGAAGAACTCGCCCACGTACAGAAAGACGGAGGCGAAGACGGCATAATTCGTCGAGAGATTGAAAGTGAAAATCGCTCGATAGGCCAGATAGAACACGCATATGATCGACGCGAGGACGATCATAAATTTGCGGAAGAACGGTGAAGGCATGGTTTGCTGGTTCATGGTAGCGCTGGGGTAACTAGGTTGTCGATCGTGTTGAAGCACCAATTGCAATTGCCGATCTTCGACGATTACGCGAACGAACGCGCAAACTCGGATCAGCAGGAACGCTGCTACTATCGATCGTCCGCGCGTGAGGAGGAGCCGCGCAGCCTACTCGATCTGGGCATCGTGCCGTCACCGTTTGGCTTCCATGCGGAATTCAGGCCGTGAAATGCGAAGCGGTGAGAAGTGTTCCGGACCCCTCACAATTTGCCGGATCGTGACAAACGCCATGACCCGTGCCTCTTCGCCAATCGGCCTTGAAACAAAATCCTACCAAGCTTACCTCTGGACGCAATGGAGAACAGCGAAAACGCTACGAGTAATCCTGTTTCTCCAGTGGTTGATTCATGCATAATCTCAATTGAAGGAAGAACCGGCATTTACGGCATAATTGGTACAGCTTAACAAGAGTGAGGTGACGGGCGAGCCTAGCCGCGTGAGCGGCCGGGTGAACCGAGCCCCGAAGTTTGCAAAAAATCCGGTCATTTCGGAGCATCGGCAATGCAAACAATCACCGAGGGGACGAGAATTTTTTATTAGACATGACAAAACATGACATTTTGTGACATTTCGGGCGGCGGATAGAACCCCCCACCGCACGCGAGCCTACTATCGATATTGCGGAAGGCAAATAATCGCTGGTGCCGACAGTTCGCTGGTCCGAAAAAGCGATAGGAGCAATACGCTCCGCTCCGGAAACCCTTCGCGTCGCTGCTAACCGCCACCTTCCTGGGAGCTCGCTTTCCTCAAATCGTTATCCCCGTTTTCGATTTCAGTCATATTTCGATTGACCGGCATCGAAAGTTGGACGACAATTCCACTATCTCCGTCGGCGGGGTCGTTTCTTCACCTACCTTGACCTTGCCCGGAAATAAGCGCGTTCGGACTTGTTCGTCCGGATCGCACACCTACCTGGGGGCTCTTCAATGCTTGAAATCTCGGGACAAGCGCCGAAGTTCTGCGACGGAGTGTCGCGGCGTAACTTCTTGCGCATCGGCGCTCTCGGTGCCGGCATCACGCTGGCCGACATGCTCCGCTTGCAAGCGGCTCAAGGCACGGCGGTCAAACCGACCCGCGCCAAATCCGCCATCATGATCTATCTTCCGGGCGGTCCGTCGCACATGGATATGTACGACCTGAAGCCGGACGCCCCGTCCGAATATCGCGGCGAGTTCAATCCGATCAAGACCAACGTCGCCGGCGTCTCGATCTGCGAACACTTCGCTCTGCAAGCCAAGATGTGGGATAAGTTCTCCTGCATCCGTTCGGTCATCGGCTCGAATGAACATTCCGACTCGACCGTCACGACCGGCTACAGCGAAAACCTGAACCGCACCGCCAATCATCCTTCCTTCGGCTCCGTCGTCTCTAAGATTCGCGGCACGGGCGAAGGCGAATCGGTTCCGCCGTTCGTCAGCCTGCGCGGCATGAGCCGCGGTACCGAACCGGGCTACCTCGGCATCGCTCATCGTCCCTTCACCCCGAGTGGACAAGGGCAGGCGAACTTGAAGCTCGCCAGCGGCGTGACCACGGAACGCCTCAACGAGCGCAAGGATCTGCTGACGGGGATGGACGATCTCCGCCGCGATATCGACGCTTCCGGTACCATGGCCGGTCTCGATTCGTTCAATCAGCGGGCCATCGAGATGGTGACCTCCGGCACCGTTCGTAACGCCCTCGATCTCCAGAAAGTCGATTCGAAGACCCGCGAACGCTATAAGGGTGTCGAATCCTTCCTGAGCGCTCGCCGCCTCATTGAGGCCGGCGTCGGTTGCGTCACGTTGTCGATCGGTGGCTGGGACACCCACAGCAACAACTTTTCCTCGTTGAAGAAGCAGCTTCCGCAAGTCGACCGCGCCGTCACCAACCTGATCCAGGATCTCCACGACCTCGGCATGGCCGACGACGTGGTCACGGTGATGTGGGGCGAATTCGGCCGCACACCGAAGGTCAACATGAGCTCAGGTCGCGACCACTGGCCGGCCGTCATGTCCGCGATGATCGCGGGCGGTGGGCTGAAGATGGGCCAGGCGATCGGTTCGAGTTCCGCTCGCGGCGAAACTCCGAAAGATCGGCCGTACACGATTCCCCAGGTACTCAGCACGATCTACCAGGCGATCGGTATTGATCCTTCCAAGACCTTCCCCAACGGGAATGGCCGACCGATGTACATCCTCGACGACCGCGATCCGGTCCGCGAATTGATTTGATTTTCCCCCGCCTTCTTTCAGCAGTCCGCCGTCGGCTCACCGCCGACGGCGGACTGTCGATCATCTTCCCAAGCTTCCTCCCCGGAAGGAGATTCGATGCGACTCCTATCTTGTGCTGCGTTGATTTTGACATGCTTGAGTGCCTCGGCCGCGGAAACGAGCCGCCTGCCGCAGGCTGCCGACATCAAGGCTCTGCAAGTTTACCCGAGCAACCTGTCGATTCGCGGCAGCGACGATGCTCCCCAGGTGGTCATCAGTGCGTCCCTGCTTTCAGGCCGGACGATCGATTTAACCGCCGACGCGACCTACAAGGTCGCCGACCCCAAAATTGCGACCGTCACCAAGAGCGGCCGCGTGATGCCTCTTGGAAATGGCGCAACGACGGTAACGGCCACCTTCGCGGGCCTCTCAGTAAATGTGGCACTGACGACGAAAGACGTCGGCGAGAACTTGCCGATCAACTTCCCGAATCAAGTGGTGCCCATCTTCACGAAACTCGGCTGTAACAGCGGTGGTTGTCACGGCAAAGCCAGCGGCCAGAACGGCTTTAAGCTGTCGCTGCTCGGCTTCGAAACCGAACTCGACTTCATGACGCTGGTCAAAGAAGGCCGCGGCCGACGTTTGTTCCCCGCCGCACCAGAAAACAGCCTGTTATTGAGGAAGGCCACCGGCCAAATGGCCCACGGCGGCGGACGCAAGATGGAGCCGAACTCCGAAGAATACAAGATCATCCGTCGCTGGATCGCCGCGGGACTCCCCTTCGGCAAAGAGACCGATCCGACCGTCACCAAGATCAGCATTTATCCCGAGCATCGCGTGCTCGGCAAGCAAGACCGACAGCAAGTCGCCGCCTACGCTCATTACTCCGATGGCACCGTCGAGGACATCACTCGCCGGGCTCAGTTCGAGAGCAATGAAACGGAAATTGCCAAGGTCGATGAGTTGGGCGTGGTTTCGACGTTCACATTGACCGGCCAAGCCGCCATCATGGCCCGCTACCAGGGTCAGGTCACGGTCTTCCACGTTGTGGTTCCATTGGGAACCGCGATTCCCAACTACACATTCCCGGCCCGAAATTTCATCGATGAACTGGCCCTCAAGAAATGGAAGGAAATGGGTATCGTCCCGTCGGAAGTTTGCGACGACGAGACATTTGTTCGTCGAGTGTTCCTCGATATCTGCGGCACGCTGCCGACACCCAAAGAAGTCGGCACGTTCGTCGCCAGCAAGGAAACCAACAAACGAGACAAACTCGTTGACGAACTCGTTGAGCGGTCGGAGTATTCTTTCTACTTCGCCAACAAATGGGCCGACATCCTGCGTGTCAAACGTGGGAACAATAACAACTCCAATCGAGCGTACGGTACCTTTGCCTTCCATGGCTGGCTCCGCGAGGCAATCGCCGCCGACAAGCCGTACGACGAAATGGTTCGCGAAGTGCTGGCCGCTATCGGCGACGAAGGAAAGAACCCGCCCACGGTTTGGTACAAGGACATCCTGAACGCCGAACAGTTCGTGGATAACGCCAGCCAGGTGTTCCTGGGTCTGAGATTGGCCTGCGCCAACTGCCACCATCATCCTTACGAAAAGTGGAGCCAGGACGATTACTGGGGGCTGGCCGCGTTCTATTCGCGCGTCGGTCGCAAAACCGTTCAGGTTCCTGGCCAGATTCAGAACAATCAGCAAGGGGCCAAGCAGGTCATTTTCGTGGCTCCAAACGGAAGCGTGGTCAACAAGCGTACGAATCGCCCCGCTGTTCCGCGCCCGTTGGATAGCGAAGAACTTACCATGACTTCGGGGATCGATCCGCGGGTTCATCTCGTCGATTGGATGGTCGATGCCAAGAACCCGTTCTTCGCCAAAGCCGTCG
>JAIOQJ010000058.1 GCA_021413475.1 Planctomycetota bacterium
CCGACGTGTACGCAACTCGCCCCGGATGGGGCGAAGGAATTCCTCCGCCCCATCCGGGGCGAAAACCGCTGAAATCTATTATCCAACCATATCCAACCCCGTCAACGTCCCCGTGCTCGATCCGAATTTGTCGGTCTCGACGCCCAGCCGCTGCAGCATGGTGACGAACAGGTTGCTCAGCGGCACCGGGTCTTTCTGATCGTAGGCCAGATGCTGGCCGTGCTTGTAGCCGCCGCCCGCGAGCAGAATGGGCAGGTTCTTGACGCCGTGCGTGGAGGCGTCGCCCAGGTTGCTGCTGAAGAAGACCGTGGTGCGGTCGAGCAAGCTGACCCCTTCTTCCTTCGTCTCTTTGAGCAGTTTCAGGAAGATGGCGAACGTCTTCATCTTTTCGACTTCGAGCTTCTTGAGTTGCTCGATCTTGACCGGGTCACGGCCGTTGTGCGTCAGGTCGTGATGGCCGAACGTTACTCCCTGGATCGGCGGCACGCCGCTGGTGCCCAGCAAGTCGAGCGTGACGAGACGGCTCGAATCAGTCTGCAACGCAAGATGAATGAGGTCGAACCAGATCCGGCACTTGGAAATCAGATCGACGCCGTCGGTGACGTTCCGCGGCGGCTTGGCATCGACCTTGGGCTTCGGCTTCTTCGACCATTCCTCGGTCGAGGCCAGGCGTTGCTCCAGTTCGCGGACGCTCGTGAAATACTCATCCAGCTTTTCGCGGTCGTTGGCACCGAGGGCCGGCTGCATCTGCTTGGCCTGATCGCGAACCGAGTCGAGGATGCTCTGGCCATCTCGCAGGCGGCGGGCCTGAGCCTCCACTTCGTCGGGCCGACCTTCGATGAAGAGCTTCGCGAATACGCTCGACGGGAAATGATCCATTGGCACCGGGGCCCCGCTACGCGTCCACGCCAGCGGGCTCTCGCCCAGCGACAAGGTGGTGAAGCGCGTCTGCCCGCGCAGGTGCTCGCCCGCGAGTTGGTCAACGGAGATGCTATTGCGGAAACCGGACCGCTGCTCTGGATGCGGAGCGGCGGTCAGGAAACTGTTGTGCGAATCGTGGCTGGCCCCGACATTGGGATGCGACAGCCCGGAGATAACCGTGAAGTCGTTGCGGTATTCTTTGACGATCTCCAAGTAAGCGGAAAGCTCGTAATCCTTGCCGGCCTTCTCCGGGAAGAAATACGCCGGCTGCAACCCCAGCGGCGAGCAGATACAAACCATCCGCCGCCGCGGCTTGAGAGCCGGTGCGCCGTACGCGACCTTCGGAGCAAAGGCTTCAAGCCACGGGAGAGCCAGCGAAACGCCGGTTGAGCGGAGGAAGTGGCGGCGGGAGAGTTTCATGGGGATGGTCTCGGTTTGGTGGGCGGGTACTATTAGAGAATCGTATCCGGGTCAGGGTCGGTTTGCATCTTTATCCACTTTCCGACGATGGGCTTTCATGGATCTCTTCCACTCTTCGATCAACGGATCATCCTTGAACATGCCCGCGAATTGGGCGAGTGGATGGGCGGGAGCAGTTGCATCAATAGGTTCAATTTTGATTGGCGGCGTCCGTGGATCGGTCATCGAAACGCCTCCGGGTTGCTGAGAACATACCGCATCGCCAGCACAGCGACATGTTCTTTGCATTCGTAGTATTGGTTATCCAAATCACTGAGATCTTTATCGTTGTCCGTTGGTAGTTCAGATAGCTGAACCATGCGGCGGTTTCGATTCGTGGAGGGTCCTTTGCGGCCGAATAATGCGATCGCTTCGCGGAAGATTGCAAGACGCTCCTTGAACTTCATCGCCTCCAGCCCGGCCAACGCAGTTTTCCAACGGTCACCGCCTGAATTGAAGAAATACTGGGTCAATCCTCCATTGTTCACTTCTCCGTCCATTTCGATGACCGTGAAATAGTGGCGCTGTGGCTCGGTTGAGGCGTCGAAGCCACGTTCTCTCGCAACGCTCCAAACGCTTTCTTCTTCGACTCCGTGTGAAGCCAGCAAGCCGATTGCAGCGCTGTTCGCGATATATTTATCATCATGCGACAAATATTTCTCGAAAATCTCTCGATCATCCGGTTTCTGATGCCTGCCGAGTAACTTCAAGACTTCCTTGAATTGATAGTCATGCGGATACTCCAGTCCGACCTTGTTCAACTCACCAAGAAGTACAAGCAGCCGATCACGTGAGACATGAATGTTATTCTCGAAAAGGAGACCGAGGATCTCGTGAAGATCCTTAGTTTTCGTCGTGAGAACGTCATCCGATAGGAAAAACTGCGTCGCTCGGTTCGCATCGAACTGGAATAACACGCTCGCACTATACCCATCTTTGCCTTCCGCAAGCACTCGCTGTAGATCTTCGAATAGTTCGTGACGGCATGCAGCGCTCAACCTCTTCTGATCGATGGCTCGAACAAGCCCTGTGAGGGCACCACCTATTACGTCTTCATTTTCGTCGCTCAGCGCCTTGCGAACTGGTGCAATTACCTCGTCTGATCCGATCGTCGCGAGGATCAACGCCGCATCTTTTCGGATGCGTTCCGATTTGTCGTCGAGAAAGGGAATCAGGAGCGAGACAGCCTCATTCGGCGGATTCTCGTGAAGCAAATAGCAAATTCGGTTGAACGGTGCTTCCGGCAAACCTCTGCGTCTTTTCGTCTCGAGAAGTTTAGAGCGTGCCCTTGCATCACTCAGGTTAGCCAACAGAGGCGCATGCGTCCGAGTTTCCAAAGAAAACATGATCTTGGAATCAGGCGATCCAACACCAAGGTCTGGTGATTTGAATACGCTGTACCGCACCGCATCCTCGACCTGCTTGTCGCTCCACTTTTTTGCATCCCGGATAGCTTGTTGAAGTGCACGGTCTTCGTCATCCATTTGCTGCTGCCATTCCTCCGGATTCTTCACCACGTCCATGAAGCCCGGCTCATTTGGCAGTTTCTTCACTTTTCCTCCAGAATTTGCATCCAGAGATCGTGCAATTTTTCTAACGACGGCGGCTCCAATGATGAAGACGAAGAGCCAAAAGACCGGTTTCTGAATCAGTTCCATCATGCGGGATGCTCACTTAACCTTCTGCATGGGTCTCGGAATCACTTCGTCTGAAACACCTTACTCAACACCACCTCATGCACCAGCGATCGAAAACCGTAATCCTTCCTTTTGATCGCCGCGACGATCGCTTCGATCTCTGCCTTGTCCGACATCTCCGGCGGGCCGCCGGTGGCGTAGGTCAGGAGCTTGGTGGTCAGCGAGCGGGCGATTTGGTCTTTGTCTCTTAACAGCAACTGCTTGAACTCATCGACATTCTGGAACTTTTGCCCGTCGGGCATCACGTCAGATGGATCCACTTTTTTGCCGAGGTGGTACGACATCCGCCGGCCGTCCACGAATACCACGCCGCCGTTGCCGGTGGTGCGATAGTTGTCGCGCCAGCCGCCGATGACGTCGAAGCTTTCCAGGGCGAAGCCGGCGAAATCGAACTTGGCGTGGCAGGCTGCACACGCGGAGGCGTTGCGGTGCTTGGCCAGTTGTTCGCGAATCGTCGTCGAGCCGCGAATATCCGGCGGGAGGCTTGGCACGTCGGGCGGCGCGTCCGGCGGCGGCTTGCCGAGCATGCGATCCATGATCCACGCTCCGCGTTTCACCGGCGTGGTGCTGGTGCCATCGGCGGTCACTTTCAGCACGCTGGCCATGGTCATCATGCCGCCTCGATGGCTGTCCTTGGGTAACGTCACTTTCTTGAATTCCCAACCGACGATGTCGGGGATGCCGTAGTGTTTCGCCAAGCGGCCATTAAGCATCGTGAAATCAGAGGCCACGAAATTCGCGAGGCTCAGGTCGTTCTTCAGGACTTCCTCGAAGAACAACTCCGTCTCGCGGATCATCGCCACCTTCAGCATGTGATCGAATTCCGGGTAGACGGCATGACTCGGCTCGGTGGCATCGATTTCGCGAAGGGCGAGCCATTGACCGACGAAGTTTTCGGTGAATGCCACGGCCTTCGGGCTCTTGAGGAGACGTTCCACTTGCTGGCGAAGAACCTCGGGCTGGCTCAATTTCTTCTGCTCGGCAAGCGTGAGCAACTCTTCGTCCGGCGACGTGCTCCAGAGGAAATAGGAGAGCCGGCTCGCCAGGGCGAAGTCGTCGAGTTTGCCCGGCTTTTCTTCGAGGAAGAGAAACTTCGGTGAAACCAGGATGCCCAGCAGGCCAACGCGGACAGCTTGCTCGAACGTCTGCTTATCAGCCAATTTGGCTTTGACGAGCGCGAGGAACGGCTTCATGTCGTCATCGGTGACCGTCCGGCGAAACGCTCGGCGGGCGAAGCCGCGCAGGATGCGCTCGGCATCTTCCATCGGGGCCTTCGAGACGACCTCCACGCGGTCGCGCTGGTTGTAAATCGGTGCCGGGGCCTGCGGCAGATCGCCGAAGATCTTCTGATGGCCGATGGGCGGCCACGTGTCGTTCAGGGGCCCTTCCACTTCCACGAATTGCACCGCGAGCCCGGGCCCCTCGTACTTGTCGGCCCCGATCTTGCTAATGAAATTCGCCCCGGCCAGGCCATACGGCAGAATCCTGATGGTGTTGCGAGGCTCGACGAACTCGACGAATTCGAACACCTTCGGTTTGTCCGGTGGTGCGTCGAAGTAACCGACCAGGCCGCTCTTCCCCGCCAACTGCGAACCGCGCGAGGTGGCGCTTACCCGAAATGTGACCGGCTTGTCGCCATTCTGATACGCGGACGCGGAGATGCGGAAGCGATAGTAACCTCGTTCGGACGGATAGAACGTGAAGAGGTGGACTTCCTGCCAGGCGGAGGAAGCGAACATCACGACGGTGTCGTCGATCTTGCGAAAGACGCTCTCGGTCGTCACCTTGACCTGGTGCTGGTCCTTCAAGCTGTGTACTTTCTTCACCGAAACCGGCTTCGGTCGATTGGCGATTGCCTGACCCAATGCGGTGTCAGCCGCTTCCAGGTATTTCTCCATCAAGAACGAGGAGAGATGCAGGGCCGAGCCGACGTTGTCGAAGCCGTCCGAGGAACTGTCGGCGGGAAGCAACGTTTTCACATCGATCGAGACACCCAGAAGATCGCGGATGGTGTTTTCGTACTCGGTGCGGTTGAGCCGGCGTAGGATCACCCGCCCTTGCGCGATCCGCTGCGCGGCATCCCCCGCATCGACTCTGCCGTTGATCCACTCGGCCAGGGTTTTCGATTCTTTCTCGGACGGCCGGTTTTTGGTTTCCTCCGGCGGCATCACTCCGGTCTTGAGTTGTTCCGCGACGATCCGCCATTGATCGCGATTCGGCTTGTTCGAAAAATCGGCCGTTAGACGATCGATGCGAAAGTTCCCCTTCGGCTTGGCCAAGGTGCCGGCGTGACATTCCTGACAGTGCTTCACGAGAAAGGGACGCACTTGCTCGTCAAAATGCTTGGCATCCGGCACGGGGGCCGGTGCCGCGAGGGTCTGGTTCAAACTGGTTAGAGCGAAGAATGCGCAGACCGCGATGGAGAGATGGCGGGAAATCATGGAGAGATAGCTCCCTGGATGTTTGTTGCGAATCGAGGGCTCATGGCGAGAAAATCATGCGGTGGGAATTGAGTGAATTGTCCCATGAGCGGGATCGATGTTCAACAACGATGTGAAATTCGTTTAGCCGCGAGTCGTAGGGTTTCCGGAGACTCGCGTGGGGCGGGTCATCGCGTGCGTCCGCGCGAATCTCCGGAAACCCTACGACTCGCGGCTAAACTGGATTACCACGCCGACTGATAGACGCTGAGAAGGTCTTCCTCGGTCACGGGCCGGGGATTGAAATTGGCGGTCCATTGCTGGCGGGCTTCCTCGGCGAGGATGTGCAGGATGCTCTCGCTCACGCCGCAATCGCGAAGGCGGTTTGGTAGGCCAGCGAAGGCGATCAGTTCCGTGATACGCTGGGCGAGAATTTCGGAGGCGGGTTCGCCGTTGCCAAGAGAATTGGAGGCCGTCAGATCCGCATACATATGCTCCGCGACGGGAGCGTTGAAGCGGATCACATGGGGCAGAAGCATGCCGATCGCGGTACCGTGGGTGATGCCGTAGTGGGCCGTTAGTGGATTCGAACACGAATGGCAAATGCCCAGCATCGCGTTCTCGATGGCGACGCCAGCGAAGTGAGAGCCGATCTGCACCGCGGAGCGGGCGTCGAGGTTGTCCGGTTCCGAGAGTGCGGTCTGCAGGTTCGGTTCCAGATTGCGGAATGCCTCGAGCGAATAGACTTGCGAGACCGGAGTGCGCTTGGTACACACGTACGATTCAACGGCATGAGCGATGGCATCGATTCCCGTAACGGCCGCCACATGACGTGGTTGGGAAACCGTCAGTTCCGGGTCGAGAATCGCAATTCGGAAAGCGGCCTTCTTGTCGCCGCAAGCCATCTTGAGATGCGAGGAAGCATCGGTAATCAGCGCATAGCTCTGTGCTTCGCTCCCCGTGCCCGAGGTAGTGGGGATGCCGATCGACGGGAGCATCGGCTTAGTCGCCTTGCCGAAACCTTTGTAGTCGGCCATTTTCCCGCCGTTGGTTAGCAGGAAATTGATTCCTTTCGCGCAATCCATCGAACTGCCGCCGCCAATGGCAACGATGATGTCAATCGCCCAGCCGCGCGCGAAATTGACGCCGACTTCCACTTGCTTGTTGGTCGGATTTTCGCGGACTTCATCGAAGACGAAGACTTCAAGCCCCGCCTCACGCATGAGTTTTTGCGCGCGCTGAGGGTGGCCGGCTCGCTCCAGACCCGGATCGGTGACGAGCAAGACGCGCCAGCCGCCCAGTTCACGCACGAACTCACCCAGCCGCGACAGGCTCCCAGCACCGAAGATCACCCGGTTGAGCGGGGTGAAATCAAACGGCTGCAGGAGCGCGTTTGGCTTGTTGAAAAGCTCGCTGGCGGTGGAGGAGTGTAAAGAGGTTGCCTTCATGTGGTTGATCCCACGTCAGCCGGGTGGTCGGAATGGGCCCGATGTTCAGCCGTTCGATGTGCGGAGATTCCAGCACAGCGCGGATGAGGGCGGGGTCCTCGGTCAGGACCATGGCCGCCAGGGTTGGGCCGATCTTTTTGAGGACCTCGGCCTGAGAGCATTCAACGACGCTCGCGTAGGGGAACAGATACTCCTTGTTAGCCAGGGGATGAGCGAAAGAATCGCAGTGGACAATCGTGGGCAGCACCCAGGCGCAACGGCCTTCTCTCACCAGCCGCGAACTGCCTCTCTTCTGTTCAGTGACGTCCACGGCGCCGGGCGTATTCAGACCTTCATCGACCATTCCCGATAAGGCGACGCCCACATCGGGGTTGGCGAAAGCGGCCAGTTCGGCGTTCGGATCGTCCCAAGCGCGTGCTTTGACCTTCGCCAAACGCTCGCCGATCGCCTCCGCGATGGCCTTGCTGTTGCGCGGGGTCCAAATGCCCGACACGTTGACGCACGAGCGGCCGCCATTGGCCGCGATGCACTCGACCATTTCATCGAGATGATTCATCCAGCGATCGGCGTAATCCTCGCCAATGATGATCTTGCTGAAACCTGGACCATGAAGTTCGACGCGTGGATCGTTCTTGTAAGGATCAGTCGTACGGCTGTCGCCGAAAAGCATGCTGCGATTCGTCAGCTTGAGAATGTCGCCGGCCCCGGCGTGATCGGTCGGGAAAAAGTTCAAGGAACTGGCCGGGATGCCGGCTTTCATAAACGATTGTAGCAAGCGGAACGGAGTCCAGGGTTCTTCGCGTCCCGGCTTCAGAACCAGCGGGGTCTTGAGTGCCAGAGAGGGAACCCAAAGCGAATGCACGCCGGGCGAATTGCTCGGCAGGATCGCTCCGAAGGCGTCGGTGGTCGGGTAGAATGCCTGCATCCGGCCATTCTGGACAACATAGCCTTGATCGAGGACCGTCAGGTCCATGCCACGCGTCAGGCCCGCGATTACTTCTTCAACGTTGCGGAGAACGTATTCCACCTTGCCCGCATTGCGTCGGCAGAAGACCATCGGCGAGCCGGTGGTCGAAGAGAGGGAGCGGATATAATCGTCGAATGTCTGTTCCTGATCGCCGATCGTGATCGTGCCCTTGGCAAAGATGTCCGCCGCTTTCGCGTACATGCCGATCAGATCGCGGATCGGGATAGCGGCCAGTTCTTTCTTGGCCATGGCCATCTTGCTCAGATCGCGGCTGATGGCCACGCCCGAAATCTGGCTCACCTCTGCGACCGGCTCGCCGGTAACGTGGTGGACCAGCGTGGTCTTTTCGAGACTGATGTAAGGTTTGCCGAGTCGCAAGGCCGGGATGTGAAGCATAATCAAGGATGCCAATTCAGGAAGGTATGGAGTGAAGCCCACGGACCGGAGCCCGTGGGCTGGACAACTCCATTATTCTAGTCAGTTTGCCCCTCAAGATCGAGGAGTAGAGTTGACCATCAGGTCGAATTCCATGGGAAGGTCCATGGCGCTTGGGACCCAGATGATGATTTGGTACGGGCCGCCCGGTGTGTTGGCGACTTCCTGGAACTTGACATCCGAGGGGACGGTGCCGCGTAAAGTGGCCTTGCGGACACTTGGGCTCAGCCGACAATAGCGTAGCACATTAGTCGATTTGTTGATGACGAGCATGTACGGCGTGTTGCGGGACGGAAGGTCCTCGCCAACGTCTTCGACGATCGTCAGGGAGTGATCGTCGCCGTTCGGCATTGGATCGATTTGCAGCAGACCGCCTTTATCTTTCGGCGGAATTTTAGCCAGAAGCCGTTCGGAGGAGAGTCGGCCGTTCACCTTGGTCATGACGCCAGGCCCCTGCGGAGTGGGGCTCGAGGAGATTTGCTTGATCCAGTCGGGCTTAATGAAAAAGAAGACGATGGCAAAAACTGAGGCAATGCCAAACAACATGAAAATATTGCGGACCATCTTGGACCTCCTCCGATGAGGTTGATGAACCCGCGTCCACGCGGGTGGGCACCAACCGGAATAATTCCGGGCCGTGGCATCGACGATCGAACGCGATCGGCTCCGGTCCTTGGTTGGTCAGCTCACGGGGTGCGAAGTCACGTTGGAAAAACGGCGTCCCATCCTGATGACGTTCCAACCAGCGTCCACAGTATGGCATTTGCTCGCGGGAACATCAAGAGCGCGCGGAAAGTTTCTTATAAACCATGGCGAAATGCACGGAACAGCCGTTCATTCTGGTAAATCACCACGATATTCTTCTTTTCCTTCCCCCAACGGACCCCTCGAAAATCGGCGCTATCTGGGTTAATCTTGACAATTGGGGTATTTTCGTCCACTCCCGGCGACGGGGCGGTGCTCTCTTTCACAAGTCGTTTGACTTCGGCATCTTGAATCACCTCGCCCTTTCCCAGAATCTCCTCAACTTCCGAAACTGACATTCCAAGTTTTAGACGATCGTATTGGGACTTGTGAAGGGATGAACCGCAGCCGATTTGGAGCAGGAGAAGAATGAAGAGAAGGGGCAAACGCGCGCAAGTGAGAATCATGGTGGTACTCGCTCAATCATCCCCGAGGCTCGCAAAGCCTCGC
>JAIOQJ010000001.1 GCA_021413475.1 Planctomycetota bacterium
GTTGAAGAGAACCCGTGGGAACGCGTGGCCGAGAAGTACCCGCCCGGCAGCAAGGTGTCCGGCAAGGTTCGCAACATCGCCAACTACGGCGCGTTCGTCGAGATCGAAGAAGGCATCGATGGTTTGCTGCACGTCAGCGACCTGTCGTGGACCAAGAAGATCGGCCACCCGAGCGAGCTGCTCAAGAAAGGCGAAGACATCGAGGCCGTCGTGCTCTCCGTCGATCAGGAGAAGCAGCGGATCGCCCTCGGCCTCAAGCAGATGCAGGAAGACCCGTGGGTCAGCGTCATTCCGTTCAACTACAAGCCGGGCCTGGTCGTCAGCGGCCATGTCACGAAGATCGCCAACTTCGGCGTGTTCGTGGAACTCGAACCGGGCTTGGAAGGCCTGCTCCACATCTCCGAAATCTCGGACCAGAAGGTGGACAAGCCGGAAGACAACCTCAAGGTCGGCCAGGAGCTGGAAGTCAAGATTCTGCGAGTCGACACCGACGAGCGGAAGATCGGCCTCAGCCTCAAGCGCGCCCAGTGGGCCAAGGAAGAGGAAGTTCGCGAGGAAGCTCGCACCGAACGCACCAGCAAGAAGGGCCTCAAGGGAGGCTTGGAAGGTGGCGAGCAGACCACCGGCCTGGGCGATCTGAAGATCGAGAAATAGACCGATCGCCCGCTTATGCGGGTGGTCGAATAGGTCAGACGAGGAAAAGACCCTGGCGCGGCAGATCATCCACCAAGGCGACTTCGCGGCCCGCGAACGCATGGTGCGATCCAACCTGCGGCTGGTGGTGAACATCGCCAAGCACTACGTCAACCGCGGCATGAGCCTTCCTGACCTGATCGAGGAAGGGAACATCGGATTGCTCAAGGCGGTCGAAGGATTCGACCCGGAAATGGGCTGCCGGTTCAGCACGTATGCCAGCTGGTGGATCAAGCAGGCGATCAAGCGCTCCCTGATCAACGCGGTGCAGCCGATTCACATCCCGGCCTACATGGTCGAGATGATGACCAAGCTGAAATACGGCGTGCGCGAGCTCGAAGCCAAGCTCGGCCGCCTGCCGAGCACCGAGGAGCTTTCGGATCACCTGAAGGTGTCGGTCAAGAAGGTCAAGATCATCCGGAGCGCGGTGAAGGCCTACAACTCCCCCACCCAGTCCGGCAGCGACGACGGCGAGTCGAGCATCAACGACATGGTGGCCGACGACAATACGCCCAGCCCCGATCAGCAGGTGCACGATAACGACGAGCTCCGCCAGCTCGGCGAGCTGCTTGAAGGGTTCGACGAACGGGCCGCGAAGATCCTCAAGCTGCGGTACGGCCTTGAAGGCGAAGAACTAGGCGAATTCACCTCTACAATTGATTCGCGAGACACCGGAGCGATTGCTTCCGGCTGCTCGCATTCTTACAAGACGATCGCCCGCCGTTTGCGCTGTCTCGGAACAGATTCCAGTTGTGTCGCCCGAATAGAACTCTACAATTCCGGCCATGAATGACCCTGTTGGCCGACTCAAAAAGCTGATCCGCGACATTCCTGATTTCCCCAAGCCCGGCGTGCTGTTTCGCGACATTACGCCGTTGCTGGTCGACCCGCAGGGGCTGGCCCTCTCGATCGAGCTGCTCTCCAACCCATTTCGCGGCAAGGGAATCGACATCGTCGTTGGCGCGGAGAGCCGCGGTTTCATCTTCGGCACCGCCGTCGCGTGCGCGATCTCGGCCGGGTTCCAAGTCGTCCGCAAGCCGAAGAAGCTGCCGTTCAAGACCGTCTCGATGACCTACGACCTCGAGTACGGCACCGACACGCTCGAAATGCATGCCGACGCCATCCTGCCCGGCCAGCGCGTGCTGATCGTCGACGACGTCCTCGCCACCGGCGGGACGATGAAGGCGTGCGTCGATCTCGTCAAACAACTGGGCGGCGAACTCGCCGGCGTGGCCGTGATGATCGAACTCGAATTCCTCAACGGCCGCTCGAAGATTCCCGGGATCTACACGCACTCAGTCCTTCGGTATTGAGGCAATGATGCTCGGCGCGATCATCGGGGACATCATCGGATCGCCGTACGAATTCTCGAACTGTAAATGGACGCAGTTCACCCTGTTCGGCTACGGCGCCCGATGCACGGATGATTCGGTTCTGACCGTCGCGACGGCCGAGGCGTTGATGGGCGACCGCGACTATCGCCCCGCATACCAAGACAATTTCGAACGCTTCCCCAACGCCGGATACCTGGGCCAATCGGCGAGAAGCCGAACCTTACAATAGCTGGGGCAACGGATCCGCCATGCGGGTGAGCCCAATTGGGTGGGCATTCAACGATTTGCAGCAGGTGCTTGACGAGGCGCAGCGATCGGCCGAGGTGTCGCACAATCACCCGGAAGGAATCAAAGGCGCGCAGGCGGTCGCAGCGGCGGTGTTCATCGCACGAACTTCACACGACAAGTCAGCGATTCGAAAATGGATTGCCGAGGAGTGTGGTTACGACGTGTCCATTACGCTCGATGAGATTCGCCCCACCTACTCGTTCGATATCAGCTGCCAGGGCACCGTGCCGGTGGCGGTTAGAGCGTTCCTCGAGTCGAGCGACTTCGAAGACGCGGTCCGCCTCGCCGTCAGCGTCGGCGGCGATAGCGACACCATTGCGTGCATCACGGGCGCGATCGCCCACGCCTTCTACGGGACCATTCCTGTTGAAATGAAGCAGCAGGCACTGGAGATCTTCATGGACCCGCGACTGGTCGAAGTGACTTCGCGGTTCATGGATCGCTACGGCGTGCCCGGTTAGAAATCACAGCACATCGATCGCGCCGAACTTCCCGCCGAGCACTGCGTTCGAATCCGCCGCGAGCCATTTATCCAAAATCGTCGCGTAGACTTTTCGGAAGTCGACGGTGTATTTCAAATCGCCGCCGTCGAGGTCTGTGAGGGACGGGTAATCGGCGTGGATGCCGCCCTTCACCTTGCCGCCGATCATGAACATCGGGCCGGCGGCGCCGTGGTCGGTGCCGTTGGAGCCGTTCTGCTGCACGCGCCGGCCAAACTCGCTGAAGCACATCGTGGTGACCTTGTCGGTCAAGCCCTTCTCTGCAAGATCGTTTTGGAACGCGGCGATCGCGTTGGTGACATTCGCCAGCACCTGCCCGTGACCGCCGAACTGGTTGCCGTGCGTGTCGAATCCGCCGCACTGTACGTAAAACACGCGCGTGCCGAAGTTACCGTTGATGAGCTGCGCGATCGTACGCAACTGCTCGCCCAGGCCTTTTGGATACCGCACTTCGCTCTTGTAGTTCGAAGCGACCTTGCGGATGTTGTCGGTCTCGATGATCGCATTGGTTGCCTGCCGGGAGAGGTATTCCAGTGCCGGCGAATCATTCCGCACCGCGTTGCACTCGCGGATGATCTGGTCTTCCATCTTCGCGTCGAACTGGCTGTTCTTATCGAGCTTGAAGCTGAAATCGTTGATCGACTGAATCGACGGCACCGGCATCCCATCGGCCACGAGCGCTCGCGGGAGTTCCTGGCCGATGTTCACCGCCTTCAACATGCTCTGGCTTCCGCGCAGTGCGTGATCGATGTAGTGCCCGAGCCAGCCGAGCGTTTCTTGCTTTTCCGGCGCGGCCGTCTGCCAGATTTCCATTGACCGGAAGTGCGACCGACTCGGCGACGGATAGCCGCAGCCGTTGATGATGGCGAGCTGTCCCTGGTCGTACAGATCCTTGAAGCCGATCATCGCCGGGTTGAGCATGAACTGATCGTTCAGTTTCAGCTTTTGATCTTTAATGCCGATCACCGGCCGGGCTTTGTAATACTCGTCGTTTGTGAACGGGATGACGGTGTTGAGCCCGTCGTTGCCGCCGGACATTTGCACCACGACGAGGATGTTGTCGCGGCTCATCTGCGTGGTCGGCATCTGCTCCGCCAGCGCCATACGAGAGAGAAACGCCGGCACCGTCGAGCCGAGGCTCACTACGGCCAATCCGCTCAAGCCCACTCGCAGCACTTCACGTCGTGATGATTGCATGGCCGACTCCTTATGCCAGTTGGTACTCGGGCGAGGACATCAAAAGATGCATCAGCCCGCGGATTTTCTCGTTCGGCTTGTCGATCTTAAGCTCGAACGTCACTGTCTTGCCCTTGTCCGCCACTTTCATGTACTCAATCAGTTCCTGCTTCAACTTCGGCTTGATGTTCCCGTCGAGCAGGAGCCGGCCGAAGTAATCGACCGCTTGATCGCCGGTGGTGGCGTTAGCGGCCAGCAGGCCATTTTCGATCTGCGATTTTTTAACAAATTCGCTTCCCCGCTGTGTGGAGAGCGACAGTCCGAAGTTGAACCGAAGGAGAATCGTGTTGGAATTGATCCACGTTTCTTCGCCGTCCCATCCTTTGACGTTCGGCGGGAAGAGAATTTCCTGCCCCATCTTGGTGGTGGAATCGCGGAGGAAAGGCATGTTCGCCTTTCCTCCGACGGCGACGGTCGCGCCGACGACCAATTCGATCGGGCTCTTGATCTTCGCGCGGTAGGCCCAGTCGCTGAAGAACATATTGCTCGAGAGCATTTCCCGCAGGGTCGTCTTCAAGTCCCACTTCGTGGCCAACAGGCGATCGGCGTAATGGTTCACCTGCTCGTCCGTTGGGTGCGGATGGACGAATTCCTTGAGCAACTTGTGAGCCAGGTGCTTGGGAGCGGCCGGCTGAGCGAGGATCAGATCGACCGCGCCTTCGGCATCGAGCGGGCCGGTCTTGCCGAAGACGGTTTTGTCACCCTTGTCGAATTGGTTGGGGTTGATTTTTCCGTTGTCGCCGATGCCGGTGAAGGCGCGGGCGAGTTCCTG
>JAIOQJ010000002.1 GCA_021413475.1 Planctomycetota bacterium
TCGAGACGCTGAAATCCGAAATTACCGCCTGGTCAGCCCGTGTCAACAAGAAGCAACGAGCCGTCGATTGGCAATTCACCATCGACAAAGCAAGAGCCAAATTGAAGCGGCTCTACCCGAAAATTTAGTCTGGACGGGGCAGTAGCTTACAAGATACGCTCGCACCGAACCATTCCGACCGTTGCCTATGCCCAGTGCGTGACAACATGTCTCCGGGTGACTTACTAATATCCGGTGCGAGAATCTAGCATTTGAAGGGGTTGCCATCAAAACTAATGGCGGAAAGTCAGCGTTACTGGGCTCTACGATTACGCTGCTCGTGGAAGGAGAAGCAGAGGCATCGACCGATTGTCCGGCGAGCGGGCAAGGCGAATTTCGAACTCGTCGTTCGCCATCGCCCCAGACAATCAATATACGTCCCGTTGATAGCGTTTGCCGCGTGTGAGTTCCTTGACGTATTCCTTGGCCGATTCCGCTGACAACTTCCCCTGTTCGGCGACGATTGCGTGAAGGGCCTGATCCACATCGAGGGCCATTCGGCGGGCGTCGCCGCAGACGTATAAGTGGGCTCCGTCCTGGAGCCAGTTCCAGACCTCCATGCCTTGCTCTTTCATCCGGTGTTGGACATAAATCTTTTCCACTTGGTCTCGTGAAAAGGCCAGGTCGATGCGATGAAGCACGCCGCGCTGGCGATACTCTTCGATTTCGTTCTCGTAGAGGAAGTCATAGCCGCGCCGTTGATCGCCGAAGAAAAGCCAGTTCTTCCCCTTGGCCCCAACCGAAGCACGCTCTTCAAGAAAGGCCCGGAACGGCGCGATGCCGGTGCCCGGGCCGATCATGATGATCGGCGTGTCGCCGCTGGCAGGCAAGCGGAAGCCATGTGAGGTTTGCACGAAAACGCGAGCCCGTTGCCGGGGACGCAGGATCTCCGTCATGAATGTCGACGCCACTCCTTTTCGGACACGGTCGGCCCTGGAATAACGGACCACTCCAACGGTCAGGTGGACTTCTTCCGCATGAGCCTTCAACGACGACGAGATCGAGTACAGCCGCGGCTGCAACGGCGAAAGGGTCGCGATCACATCAATGATCGAAGGTCGGGCCGATGGGAATTGCTCCAACATATCGAGCAGATCCCAGGTATCGAGAACGCCGGCCGCGTCGTTGTCGGCGATCGCTTTCAGCGTGCTCGCTTCTGATGGATCGGTGGCACAACTCGCGAGCAGGGTAACGCACGACTCGTTGACCTTGGTGATGACGAGGTTCTTCAGCAAGGCCTCGTACGAAAAGACGGTCTGCCCATCGGGTGTCGAAACCGCTTCGTCGCCCCGCGCCCCCAGGGTCGCGAGCAGCGATTCGACAAGATCGGGATGATTTTCGGGGTAAACGCCCAGGGCGTCGCCCACCTCATAATGAAGTCCGCTTCCCTTGAGATTGAACGAAACAAAGCGAACATCTTTCTCCGAGCCTTCCTGGGTGAGTGAATAACACTTCAGCAAAGGGGCGGGAAATGGATTCTTGCGGTCGTACGGACCATGAGAGATCGTGCCCAAATTTTCGCCATGGCCGGCCTTCCCGGTGCCGTTGCTTCCCGGATGGCCATTTTGGGAAACCATTGGCAGGGCTTTGCGATTCGCGACCAATTCCTTGAGCTTCTTGGCTGTCTCTTTGCCGCCCGGGCTGCACTTGGTCAGATCTTTGTCTTCACCCTTGGCGATGGCCTCCGCATAGGTTTGGCAGAGATAGCCGCACGAGCCGCAATCGAGTTGGGCCATCGCGGCCATCAGCACGCGCTCGGTCGGCTTGCCATCCGCGAGCTTCAACCGATCGTCCATCGGCAAGGCCGGGTCGTGCCAGGGGAATGCTTCTTCGACTTGAACAGGTGCCGGAGCGGACGCGGGCTGATGGACGCCGTTCTTGCCATTGCGATCCAGGCCAAAAACACCGGCCAAAAAGCCGTTCAGCCAGCCACGCTGGGCCGGCGAGAAGGGGGCGCTATCCGGGAGAACGGGAATAGCCATGATCGAACCTTCCAAAACCTATCAGGCGAAGAGTTCATTGAGTTGCTCGGTGGGATGACGTTTCACGAAGTCGTTAAACGTCTCATCCGGATTCAGGCGATGGACAAGGTAGCCCTGCAGCATTTTCTCGATCACTTGCGGCACGTTGGTCGCGGCAACGTTTCGCTGGATCTCACGGCCGATATTCTGATCGTCCCCGTAACCGCCGCCGAGGAAGAGGTGATAACCTTCCACTAGATCATCGCCCTGTTCAACACCCGCACCCAGCAAGCCGATGTCGCCGAGATAGTGCTGGGCGCATGAATTCGGGCAGCCGGTTACGTGGATGTTCAGCGGATGATTTAACTCGACTCGTGGTTCGAGGTGGTCGGCAATCGCCATGGCGTGGCGCTTGGTATTGGCCGCCGCGAATTTGCAGCCGGCGTTGCCGGTGCAGGCCACCAAACCTCCGCGAATCGGGCTTGCTTCCCAGTGCAGGCCGAGGGCTTCCAAATCTCGTTTCACCGTGGGAATCCGTTCCCCCGGGATATCGGAAATCAGCAAATTCTGCCACACGGTCAGGCGAATGGTGCCGCTGCCGTGGCGATCGGCAATATCGGCCAAGCCGATCATTTGTTCGGTGAGCAATCGGCCGACCGGGAGTAAAACGCCGACGTAAAAAAGCCCTTCTTGTCGTTGCGGGTGAAAACCAAGATGCCCGTGCTTCGCGATGATCGGGCGCGGTTCGCAATCCTCAAAAGGGAACCGTGTCAATTTGAACGGAAGGAGCTTTTCGGTTTCATCGACGAATTTCGGCAAGCCCCAGCGATCGAGTACGTACTTGAGCCTGGCTTTTTTGCGATCGGTCCGGTCGCCGTTCTCGATGAAAACACGGACAACCGCGGCCGCCACCGCGACACATTGGTCGGGTTTCAGCAGAACGCCGGTATCGCGGGCAAAGTCCTTGTGCCCGGAGATGCCGCCTAGCTGGAAGCGGAAATAAACGCCGGGTAGGACCGCTTTCCCCTCGCCAACCCGCACGGCCGTGAAGCCAATATCGTTGGTGTCTTCAAGGGCACTGATGGCCCCGGCCCCGTCGAACGCGATGTTGAACTTACGCGGCAGGCCGTACATCTCGCGATGATGCAAAATGTAATAGTGCATCGCCCGCGTCAAGGGCCGAGTGTCGATCAACTCCTGAGGATCGACTCCCGCCGTGGGGCTGCCGGTGACATTGCGAATGTTGTCCGCCCCGCTGCCGCGAGCGACGACGCCGAGGTCCTGGAGCGAGGTTAACACCTCGAACCCCTTCGCCGCCGGGATTTCCCGAATCTGCAAATTGGCGCGGGTAGTCACGTCCGCGTAATCGCCCGCACATTCTTTGGCAATGCGAGCGATGCCGCGAAATTGGTGCGAACTGACGATCCCGCCTGGAAGCCGCAATCGACACATGTAAGAGTCTTGAGCGGGAGCGACGTGAAAGAGGCCGTGATATTTGAAAGCGAGAACGTCGTCCCCTTTGGGAAAACGGCCCTCCTCGGAGTGCTGAACCACATCGTCCCACATATCGAGTGGGTGCCGGCGGCGTTTCGCTTCTTCTTGCGGGGTGAGCTTCTTTCCCTCGGCAAGAACGCGGTTTTGCGCGATCAAGTGAATCGCGTCCGGGCCGGTTGGAGCGGACATGTCAGGGGTGCCGTTCATCTCCTGATTCGTCAAACCCAATGCGGACGCGAACGTCGGCAGTCCCTGAAGCGAGCGTGCCAATCCCGAACCGCTGAAAAATCCTTCCAGGTAGTGTTTCTGTTCTTCCTGAAAGTCGTCGGGACTGCTCACGGACTTTGCTCCTCGGGATGTTCATGTGAATCATGAGGGCAGGAGCAACTTAAATGCCGTGAGAATAGGCAAAGTGGTCCTAAAGCGACAAACACGTCTTATTTAGGTGGTAGCAGAGCGAAAGAATGGAGGTATAAAGCGTGCGGCTTTGACTGGCCGCGCAGAGACTGAGCATGTTTCGCCAAATTATTATGCAGATTCGGCGTTAATCCCAGAGATTCTCAAAGCCTCACCTCTGGGCTTGGTAGGAACTCTCACAAGCCCAGAGGCGAGGCTTTGCGAACCGCTGGGATCAACTAACAACCAGCACTACCACTTATAACTGTACTGGACGAAGAACAGATCCGTATTGGTCGAACCGGTCCGGCCGGCCGTCTGTTGAAGGAAGTTGCCGCCGAAAAGCTTCGAGTAACCCATCAAAATGTCGGAATGCTTGCTCAGGTGGAAGTTCATGATGAGATCGAACTCGTCGCCAACGTCCGTCCCGGCCGCACCCGTGGCACTACGCCGGATGGCGTTACCTGCCGCGTTATAAAGGGCGTCCCGCGACGAGGCGAGATTGAAGTGGTGATACTGCATCTGAATTTGCATCCAATGCGTCGGATAGAGATACAGGTGTAAATTCAGGTCCTGGATGTTCTGTCGGCCGACCTGATCCGCCCAGCCGAAATAGTAATGGCCGAAGGGAAAAAGTTGATTAAACGTGTTATACGTCCCGCTATTCGGGTTCCGATCACCGCTGGCATAGTCGTAGTAGATCCAGAAGGTGGGATTCCAGGGAGCCTTGGCAAAGTTATAGCCGCCGCCGACGGTCGCCATGCCGGCCGCGACATTTTCATTGCCCCGCGAACCAAACTGCCCGGCCAGTTCCACGTCCCAGAGGAAGTTGTTTTGATCGCCGGCAAATCGGGTTCCGATGGTGTGAATGCTAAATGGCGCTCGCGTGATACCTTGTTGCGTGAGATTACCCGTATTGTCAAGGAACAGGTAATAAAGGTCGAGGAACGTGCCTTTCTTGGGCCGATAGGTCGTCCAGGCTCCCGCGAAGTTTTGATTGTTGTCCACGGACGACCAGCCTTGAGGATTGGGGACCACCGGCTGCAACCAGAACAAATCAACGTCGAACTTCTCGCCTTGGCGGAAGACACGCGCCCCATCAAAGGTCCTCCGCGTGTTCGCCCAATCGAGGGTCGAGACGAGCCTCTGGGAGCCGAGCAGAATCTCTTGCCGTCCCACGCGGGCGTAGACGGGAGAGTTATTCAGATCCATCAATTTGGCATCGAAGAAGAGGTTCTGGAAGTCCGCCGGATTTTGGTCGATCCGCAATGGCGGGAGATTCTGCCAGAAGCTCGATGCACTGATGAACTCGGCATAAATGCGAAACTGATCCTTGTACCACAAGTCGCCATAGGTACGAACGCGGAGGAGATCGTAGTTGTTATTCACCAGGCCCAGGCGGCTGTTTTGTTCATTCATCACGCGATTCCACACCTGACCGCCCGTCGAGAAGAGCCAGTTGTCGCCGACGTGAATCCGCTTCAGGCAGTCAAGGTAGTCGGTATCGGTATTTTTCAGATCATCCAGATATCGGAAATCCGCGTCCGCGAACGACGGTTGCATCAGGCCAAAAGGTGGGTAGGGATATTTGGACGGCGCATCGCGTAAAGTCCCACGCATTTGATCGAGCACGGAGTAATAACCGCACCCCTTGGGCGGAATCGGGAAGTTGCCGGTGCGCGGAGTAATGCGAACCGGCGGGACCTTCTTGAAGTCGAACGCGGTTGAGCAGCCATCCAGGCAAGGCGCGGGTTCAAGGATCTTGGCCGGTTCCGCTGGAGCGGTCGTCGGCGTAGTCGATATTTCTTCCTTTTGATTCTCGGCGGACAACGGCTCCACCACCCAGCCGGTTTTGACGATCGGAGCCTGATCCATGGGCGTTTCGGCGCGAGTCTGCGTTCCCGTGATGGTGCAACTCATTGCCGCGAAAATCAGCAAGGTTCGATTCAGGCTCATGGTCGCCTCCCGCCAACTCACATACGCGAAACCCGATCATTTCGGTCTTTCGCAAGAAATCGTCGCTTCCCCTTCCTTCGGAAGAATCAGGTTGCCGCTTGGACCGAAGCTCGCGGTCGTTTCGATCAATTCGCCGATTGACTCGCTGTATCCGTTGCCGGTGGAATAATGGTGAGCCATCGGCACGATCGTTTTCACCCGACTATTTGACATTAACCTTCCTCAGGGACTTCCTGTTCGACTGCCATATTTCGGGCAGCATCTGATGCACTTAAAGGCAGAGCGTCACGTCCACGTCGTTGATTTCTCGATTTTGTTGATGCCGTAAACCTTTTGAAAATGTCATGATGCGTCCAATTCAACTGACCTGAACACGTGGGCATCCCAGTTGCATCATTGGATGGTTGGTTCGGACTACTTTGTTCATTCAGCCGATCGGCCTTCCTCTCCCTGGCTCGATGGCTGACTTCTCTCCCCTTGTTGCGTACTTACTGCGCCTCGGGAACGGAGTCGGTCTGCGAAGGGGATCACTTGGAAGTCTTGGGTGAAAGCATCTGTCCCTATTGCGGCGTTGGCTGCCGCTTGAAGTTCGAGGGAGATCCCGGACAGGTTACGCGCGTTCGCGGAGTCGAGTCGGCCGCCGCCAATCTCGGCAAGATGTGCGCCAAGGGCGCGCAACTGGGGCCGACGATCCGAACGAAGGATCGCGTCTCGTACCCATTAGCACGTCAGTCGCGCCAAGCACCATTCGAACGAGTCACATGGGACGCCGCTCTCGATCAGGTTGCCGGTCGTTTTCGCCAGATCATTGATCAGCATGGCCCCGATGCCGTCGCGTTTTACGGAAGCGGCCAGCTCGATTCGGAAACATCCTACCTCGCCTGCAAAATCTTCAAGGGCCATCTCGGCTGCAATAACACCGATTCGAATAGCCGACTGTGCATGGCCGCCGCGGTGGCCGGTTATCGCAGCAGCCTCGGCAGTGATGCCCCTTCCGGCTGCTACGAAGACATCGATCACGCCGACGTCGTGCTGATGATCGGCAGCAACATGGCCGAGGCTCATCCCGTCACGTTTGATCGGCTCCGGGCGGCGAAGAAGAACCGACCCGAAATGCAGATTGTGGTCGTTGACCCACGTCAGACACTCAGCACCGCGATCGCGGACTTGCATCTGGCCATCAAGCCGGGCGGCGACATCGCTCTGTTAAATGCCGTGGGCCGCATCATGGTCGATGTCGGCATGATCGATGATCGATTCATCGATGCCTCGACCCGCGGCTACGAGGAATACCTCGGATTCCTGGTCACGCAGGATCTCAACGAACTCTGCAAGGAGTGCGGCCTCGAACGCGCCCAGGTCGCGAAACTTGCCCGGCTGATCGGCAACGCCAAGGGTTTCCTCAGTTTCTACTGCATGGGGATGAATCAGAGCACGGTGGGGATGTGGAAGAACAATAGCCTCATCAATCTCCACTTGCTCACGGGGCAAATTGGCAAACCGGGTGCCGGCCCGTTTTCGTTGACAGGACAACCCAACGCCATGGGTGGTCGCGAGTGTGGCCTGCTTTGTCATCAACTCCCCGGCTACCGCCTGGTGGAAGACGCGCAACACCGGGCCGAAGTCGAAAAATTCTGGCACCTGCCGGCCGGTCAAATCCAACCGCAGATGGGCCTTTCCGCCGTCGAAATGTTCCGCGCCCTGGAAAAAGGAAAACTCAAGGCGATCTGGATCGCTGCCACCAACCCGATGGTCAGCCTGCCCGATTTGCACCATGTCCGCCGAGCGTTTGCCCGTGCGGAACTGGTGGTGGTGGCCGATGCCTATCATCCCACTGAGACTTCGCGTCTCGCGGATGTCGTGCTGCCCGCCTCGCAATGGGGTGAGAAATCCTGGACGAGCACCAATAGCGAACGAATGGTCTCCTACAGCCCGCGTCTTTGGGATCCCCCTGGGGAAGCGTTACCCGATTGGGAAATGCTGCGGCATTTTGCCAAAAAAATGGACCTCCCTGGCTTCGATTACACGTGCAGTGCCGAGATCTGGGACGAGTACATCACCTTAACCAAAGGCCGGCCGTGCGACATGTCGGGGGCGACCAACAGCCGCTTGATCGATGGCGGCCTGCAATGGCCCTGCCCCAACCTCTTTCATTACGGCACGAAACGCCGCTATATCGATGGCGTCTTTCCGACCCCGGACGGCAAGGCGATCTTCCTGCCGCGCGAACACCGCAACCCGCGTGAACTGACCGATCACGAGTTCCCCTTCGTGCTTACCACAGGACGGCTTTACGCGCACTGGCATACCCTGACGCGCACCGGCAAAGTCGACAAATTGGTGATGCGTGAACCAGGAGCCTTCATCGAAATCAATCGGGAAGATGCCCTCGAAAAGCGAATTGAAGAAGGCGAAGTGATCCAGATTTCCTCCCGACGCGGCACCATCCAGCTTCCGGCCCGCTTGAAGGATGGCATGGCACGGGGCATGGTCTTCGTCCCGTTCCATTGGGGCGATCTTTTCGGCGAAGGCAATGCCGCCAATTACCTGACGATCTCCGCCATCGGCCGCGTCGCCAAGCAACCGGAACTGAAATACTGTGCCGTCGCCCTGGAGACGTGTGTTGGTCATGTCAACAATCGCTTTTACGCTTCTCTTCAATGTTTGGCTCATGCTCGGGATCCTGGGCATTTCGATCCGCAAGGAACTCAAGCTCAGCGATTCACAACTTGAATGGCTGATCGCGACTGCGATCCTTTCGGGCTCCCTGTTCCGTCTGAACACCGGGCTGTGGGCTGATCGTTTTGGCGGCAAGGTCGTGATGACGGCCCTGCTCTTGATCACGTCGATCCCCGTTTACCTGTTCAGCCATGCGACCAGTTACGAAGAAATGCTGATCTGCGCTTTCTTCTTTGGCTTGGCCGGTAACTCATTCTCGGTCGGCATCTCGTGGAACTCCGCCTGGTTTCCGCCCAACATCAAAGGAACCGCTCTGGGAGTCTTTGGAGCGGGAAATGTGGGAGCTTCGGGAACCAAGATGCTGGTCATCTTCTTGCCGAGCGTTTTGACGATCGTCCCCGCCGTCGGCATCCTTGGCGGCTTCATCCCCGGAGGCTGGCGGGCGATCCCCGCATTCTACTCGATCCTATTGCTCATCATGGCCGTCGCGAATTGGCGATTAACGCCATCGCCCGATCGCAAACCCGCCCAGGGCCGGCCACTCAAGGAAATGCTGGCACCACTGGCCGAGATGCGTGTCTGGCGTTTCAGCCTCTATTACGTCGTCGTGTTCGGTGCTTATGTTGCCTTGTCCGCCTGGCTTCCAAAGTATTACATCGACACCTA
>JAIOQJ010000079.1 GCA_021413475.1 Planctomycetota bacterium
CTTGTTCGCGGATTGATTCTCGTGGGGGCGATTTTGGCCATCTTGATCCTGGTGGTCAACGCGCTCGGGTTGATCTTTACCTACCTCACATGGCTGGGAAGCTCTCCTTCGGTCGGAAATTTATTGGCGGCCGTGATCATGGGGGGAATCGCTTTCTCCGTGTGCCGGTGGATCATTCGCCGCAAGGCACGCCGGACCAAGGAATATCCCGATTCCGTGAAAATCATGCTGTTGCGGCAACGCAAGCCGATTGTTTCTCTTCCCATTTGGTGCGCAATTGGGGTGGCTGCCATTGGGTATTTTGGTTCCTTGGCGGATTCCTCCTCTCGACTCGCGGTTGGGTCGCTGGAATGTGGCGGGCGACGGGCCGTTCCGGTCCTTCTGCACTTGGCGGAAAAAGGTGACCAGCGAACACGAACCGACGCCGTGCGCAGCCTGATGCATTTGGGACCCGACGCTGCGGAAGCGATCCCCTGGCTCGTTCAGCAAGTCAAACCGGATCGGGACATCGAAAGAATCGGCAAATCGGCACTGTTCAAAGCGATCGGGCCCGCTGCCGCGCCTGCCTTGATTGAAGCGGCGATTCGCGAAAACGAACCGGAACGGAAAAAGGTACTAATCGAACAATTCATGGGAATCACCCCCAATGCTCGGGCTGATTTCGAGCAAGTCATGCGCGTCCTCAATTCGAAAGATGAAAAACAGATTGAACTCGGGCTTCGGCTTTTGACCCGGTGCGACCTTCAACCCCGCGACGTTGGGCTGTTGATCAACTGGCTGGTGGATCAGGGAAAATTCAAACTAGATGCCGTCAAGGCGCTCGTGCCTGTCGCGTCGGCCTGCACGCCGCACCTGGATAAATTGATGCGGCTTTATCGCGCGTCGGAGCAGTGTGCTTACGTGCCCGAGTTGTTCGCCGGCATGGGCGAACCGGCCGTGGTGCCGTTGATGCGAGAGATGAGCTCCGCTCCGACGAACGACGCCAAATACAACGATCTAGTGGAAGCCCTCGGTCGGATCGGCCCGCCAGCGGCACCGGCCCGCGATGAATTGCGCAAGGCGGCCGAGTCGAAGTTTTACAACCTGCGGTTCGAAGCCGAAATCGCCCTGGCTAAAATCGACGGTGACAGCGGGAGCGCACTCATTATCCTGCTCGACGCCGCCTTCAAGGGTGAGAACTACAACGTGCGATCGGCCGGCATCGGCGGATTGATCAGCCTGATGTCCGAAAGTGCCCGGGCGCTGCCTCGTTGCATCGAGATGATCCAGAATGGGACAGAGAACCAGCAACACACGGCGTTCAATTTGATCGAGCGATGGGGGAAAATCGGAGCGCCGGCGGTCGAGGCCATTTGCAATTACCTCGAAGCCGACTCTTATCCCGACAACCGCGAAGCCGCCCTGCGGGCCTTGAAAGCGATCGGGCCGGGCGCCGCCCCGGCCGAAGCGACGCTTCGGAAAGTCTGGCCCCGACTTCCCATTAGGCGGCAATTCGACGCCGCGATCACGCAACGCGCCATCACTGGCAACGCCGACTTGCTGAGCGACCTGGTGATGCAACACTCGCGGGAAGAACTCGATCCAGTACGAGCCATGATCGATGTCGAATTGGAGCGGGCCGTGGAAGCTCTAGGCCTCAAGTCGAAAGGCCTGATGCCGGCGATCGATAAAGCGCACGCGTATGGGATCTTGCTCGATTACCAGTATCAAAATCTGGTACAAAAAATTGACCCCTGGGCGGCACGGCTAAACGATCCGGATTTGTGGGGCCAAGTGTTTTTTGGAGTGTTATTGCTCTGTTTGCTGGTCGAGACGTTTGTCTTCCGCTGGCACAAAGGCTGGTGGCCGCGCGAGAAGCGAAAGTCGGCGATACCGGAGCAGAATCCGTTCGAATCCGATTCGAAGACCTGATCTCGCCATCGATGGCGGTTCTCACCGCTTCATCAACAGCATTCGAAATGCCTTGCTCGCCATTGATTTGATTCTTCGTTGGATCCGATGGAAGCGGTTCGCCAGACGCCACGATTTCGATTGCTCGACGTGACGCAACGATGCATCGCGTTTGGCGAGTTCCCTTGTCAGTGCGGCATATTGAGCGTCGCGATGTCCAACATGCGTCGTCAACGCGGCATGTTGCGCATCGCGGTGGAAGACATGGGTCTTCAGTGCCGCAAGTTGGGCTTCGCGGTTTTCCAGAGCGGCACGTAGTTCTTCTATCAGCCTTAGTTTCTGATCGTTCACGAACAGGGGCGACAACGCCCCTTCTTGCCACATCTTCAGGACGCTGTCGCTCCCCTTGGCCAGAAGTAGCTCAAATAGGATCTTGGCCGCGGTGAAGCTTCGGGGATCATTCGGATCGCCTAGTTCCGGCATGAATAACGGGGCATCTTCGATGATGAGGCCGTGCTTGCGGTAGAAATGGCTCATCGTCTCAAGAAAGCGCATCGCGTGGCGTCGCCTTTCCAATTCGGGCCAGGTCGCGTCGGGCACCTTGGATCGGGTATCGTGGATACCAATCGCGTCGGGGCAGCGAATAATGGCCGCTTCTCCCGCATGTGTGAGACGATAGCCCCATTCGAGATCTTCGTAGTAATAACGCACCGTCGAATCCAAGGGATGGCGGCGAAAGATTTCCGTGCGGAAAAGGGTCAGGCAATTCGAGGCCCAATCGCAGAAACCAGAGGGCCTGATCGGTTCCTCAACGTCGCGATGGCGATCAAGTAATTCATGATGCAGAACGCCGTTCTCGATCCGATAGGTTCCGCCACACAGTTGAACCTTTCCGGACGGGAGCACGATTCGACCAGTCGCGGCCTGGGCCTGGGGATTCGTCTCTAGCGTCAATAAGAGGTGCTCGATCGCGCCCGGCATCACTTCGCAGTCGTTGTCGATGAGCAGGACGAATTCGTCTTGGACTCGATCGAGCATGGCCATCCGACCGCGTGTGCAGCCGATATTTTCCGATGACAAGATTAACTCGATGCGATCATCGCCCTGGGCGAGTTTCCGTAAGTAGTCCCGAGTCGCTTCGCAGGAGCCGTCATCGAACAGGAGTACCGAGAATGGAATGCGAACGTTGACTTGCAACGCCTTGATGGCTCGGATTGTCTGTTCGGGATGTTCGTAGCAGACAACGACGACCTTGATCGGTGTGTTTTTATGGCGAGCGACGAAGTCCGCAGGCAGTCGCTGCTCGCATTCGCGTGCCACTTGCAGGATGCGGTCGCGCGGAGATGGCACGTTTGGTTCGGCAATTGCTTTCGCAAGAGTGGCAAGTTCGACCGCCATGATTTCCTCACCAAAATTGGATCGGAACTCAATAGCATTTGCCGTCGAGGTGGTAAAGGGGTGTTTCGCGAGGTTTGATCCCCGGGGCTCGGGAGCCTCACCCCAGGGATCAATACATTTACGAGAACAATTCCAAGATCGGCTCGCCCGTGCTCACAGGCCGTGACACACCGTCTTTGCCGAGCCGGCGATCGAGAGGAACGCCGAGGGCGTGGAAGACCGTCGCGCCGAAGTCTTGCGGCCGAACCGGCATGTCCTTCACGTACGACGCGGTCTTGTCAGAGGCTCCGTAGACCCGGCCGCCGCGAATGCCGCCACCGGCCAGGATTCCGGAATAGCATTGCGGCCAGTGCTGCCGGCCGGGGAATCCTTGAGTGAGGATCCTCGGCGTACGGCCGAATTCGCCGATCGCGACCACCAGCGTATTTTCCAACATGCCGCGTGCTTCAAGATCGGTAATCAATGCCGATAGGGCCTGATCCAATCGAGGTAAGCAGAAGCCCATGCCGAAGGAACCGTCGCTGAAGGCATTGCCCATGCCCATGTTGCCGCCATGCATGTCCCAGCTCGAACTCGGCGGGCCGCCCAGTTTCTCGTTTGGTGATTGCCCGACCCAGCCATTGACGGTGACGAAACCGACCCCGGCCTCGACGAGCCGTCGTGCCAGCAAGAGGTTTTGCCCGAGCGGATGCCGGCCGTAGCGATCGCGCACGACCGTGGGCTCGCGCTCCATGTCGAACACTTGACGAGCTTCCGGGGCCGTGGCCAGTTCGAACGCGTGCCGGTGTAACTCGTGCCACTCTTTCGAACCGACGGTCGCTTCGCTGGAACTGGCAGGCCGATCGAGACTATCCAGCAACAATCGGCGGGCCCGCATGCGATCGTCCGACGTTTCCGCCGAGAAAAGATCGGGCGCTTTGAAGCCGAAGGTCGACGGATTGTTCTGAGCCGTGCCAATGAAGAGCGGACCGTACGCGGCACCTAGATGGCCGCCGTGGGCGATGTTCGGCGCGCAGAACACGGGGTCGCCGATGCACTTCATCAGCCAGATAAACGAGGCGATGTTCCGCGAGCGGTGCGCCGTGCTGGCCGCTGAGCAGGTTGTGCATGGCGTCGAAATGGTTGCTGATGTTGCCTGGATGCGTCATCGAGCGGATCAGGCAAATGTGCTTGGTCAACTGGGCTAACTGCGTGTGCATCTCGTTGATGCGCATGCCGGGGACTGCGGTGGCGACCTGCTTATAAGGCCCGCGGAATTCTTCCGGGGCGTCCGGTTTCATGTCCCAGGTGTCGATATGGCTCGGGCCGCCGCAGAGGAGGATGAAGATACACGATTTGCCCGACGCCTTGATCGGCTTCGAATTCGCGTCGCTACCCGACATCAAGCCGGGAAAACTGAGCGTCAGTGTGCCGAGACCGCCCGCTTGAAGCATTCGCCGACGTGTCATTTGGCCGGGTTGATTGTTCGGATCAGATTTCATCGCGTCCCTCAGGAAAGGGTGTTCTGGCGGGTAGGTCGAGGAATCTCAGAGTATACCCGATGGGCGGGAATTACCAGAACTGTTTTCCGGAAAAAGTGCCCGTGGCACAAGTCAAGAAATTCAGCCACCATGCGTGGCGAAGCTTTTCAGCGTTTTTCATTTCCGGGGATTTCTTCTTGGACTATTGCCAGGGCTTTGTTCAGGTTGATCATTATTGGGTTCTCGTGCGTTGAATTAACGTAAATAAGGTATGATACCGCGAACAAAGGTCTCGTGTTGACGTCGCAATCCGATTGGAGTGAAGGGGACGGCGAAGTGAAATTGCCGAACGCCGAGCAAGCGGTTGTCGAAATCGCCAAGTTGCGCGATTACTGCCTGAATCCCGACCACCCACGAGGTCGGAATAAGGCGCGTGTCTTCGCCTCGGCTCTTGGCATGACCGCTGTTCACGCCGACGAATTGCAAGCGTCCCTGCTCGAATCAGCGATGACAGAAGATGCGACCGCAACAGAATTCGACGAGTTTGGACAACGCTACGTTGTGGACGTTATAATGGAAGGGCCAAACGGGCAAGCAAGCGTACGCAGCACGTGGATTGTGCGTGTCGGCGAGGATTATCCACGTTTGACAAGCTGTTACGTGCTTTGAATCGGAGTTCCAATCGTGAAACCAGCCATTCAACTTCTCGACGTGGTCGCCTTGACTGAAGACTTACCCCAGCGATCGCTCGTTCGGGGACAGGTCGGCACGGTCGTCGAAACGCTGGCGGAAGGCGTATTTGAAGTCGAGTTTTGCGACAACGACGGCAAAACGTACGCCATGTTGGCGTTGCGCGCCGAGCAACTCCTAGTCCTGCATTATCAACCACTTCAGATGGCGTAGTCGCGAATTGTTGGCCCGGACCCTGTTTTCAATGCGTCGCTGGCCATTAGTATCGCCACCCTAACCCCGCGTTGACGAAGAACCGGCTCGACTGGTCGTTCAGGCCCCAGCCGAGGCGGACGCCGACTTCCAGATCGTCCGTGACCAAATAGTGAAGGCCCGGGCTGACGTAGTGGCGATCGAACGCCTCCGCCTTGCCTGTTGAACGGAACCCGAAATACTCGACGTGCGCATTCCAGCGCTCGGTCACTTCGTACTTCAACACTGCCGACGGCGACCAGACGCCGAAACGATCGTTCTCTTCGTTCTCCGTACCGTAGCGGATCGCGGCGTCGAACTTCCAGCGCGAGCGGATATTCCAGCCAAACACCCACGTTCCGCTGAAGTGCGTATCGGTATCCGGACCGCTGGTGGGCGTTCTCGCCATCAAAACGACCGAGCTTTCCGGAATCAGCCCGTCTTGGTCAACCAAAAATACTTTCAATCCGTAAAGGAGAACGGTTTCGCGTTCGATCTTCGTCGAGCCCTCTTCTTCGAGACTGAACCCCGATGACCCCGAAGTGCTGCTGCCGCCTCCGCCAACTTCCATGTTCCAGCCAAGCCGCAATTCGACCCGGCGGGTCAAGCCGTAACGCAGCAAGAACTCGGGATAGCTGTGCGTCTCGGCCACGCGCCGTTCGTCGACAAACGAGTAGGCGGCTTCGAGCACGAACCGATTCTGCCCAACCGTTGTTACCGCCGGCGTAAATGAATCGCGGTCTGTTTCAATGCGGTCCTTCGGTGCTTCGCGCTCGGCCTCCGCGATGTCAAGTGCCGAACGCGGCCGATCGATCGCGGTGGAAGGCAAATCTGTTCTGAGTGAAGGGTCGATTGCTTGCGGTTCCTGGGCGCGAGACGCTGCCGACAGCGTCAGAATTTCCGCGCAGAAGAATGCTGCCCAGAGAATGCTCTGTTTCATTTGTCCGCCCGACTCGGAATTTGGGTCGTGTGGATAATTCCCGATCTATGGGTAATTTCGGAAGGAAGGCGTGGAAAACTTGATGGAAAGTTGCGCAAACGCAGGTCAGAAACCTCGCGCAAAATCTCCGATCGGCGTTCGCCAATTTCATTGATCGCTCTCGTCAGGCGGCCGACCCCGCCGCGGCAAGGGCGGCGAGCGGTGAAGCATTCGGGCAAAAGCCGCGAGATGGCTAAGCCCGTCGCCGAAAGTGGTGCAAGGCATCCGGCAGCGGATTTCGTTCGTCAACGCCGAACCGCCGATGGCGACGGAAACGCCCAGATCCACGGTGACACGATAAAAGTCGGCATACTCCTTGAGAAAACGTTCCTGATCAATCAGATGAGAAGCGGAAAGCCATACCAGGCGAGGTTTGCAAGTTCGAAGGGCCGCCTCGAAGGCACTCATCGGCGTGTGCGGCCCGAGATTGATCGCGTCCCAGCCGTTGTCGATCAAAACGAGTTTCGCCAGGAGCGAAGGCAGGATCGAATGATCGTGTTCCGGTGCTCCGCCGATCGCGACGGGTCGATTTTCCGTGACCTTGGTTCGCAGTTGCAATCGCAATTCGTAGAGGGCCGCCAAGACGGTCTGCGTTGCCCGATGCTCTTGAAATACCTGAATCTTGCCGGTTTCCCAGTCGTGTCCGATGCGGTGCATCGCGGGGCCGATCACCTGATCGGCCATGACTTCCAGCGGATAGCCGTGATGGTAGCCACCCTGGATGAGCGAGCGAACCAGCTCGGCATCCGCGTGTTGGAGAGCGTTGAACAATTGATTGCGAATCGCGGTTGGATCGGAAAGATCGATCTGCGTGGGCACGGGTACAAGCTGGCTCAAATCGGCCTGGGGAAGGTTTCCCTCACGAACCAGGCGAATCACGTCTGACATCAACAATTTTCGATGGCCGCCGATCGTTCGGTGCGCGGGTAGAATTCCGTCGTCAACCCAGCGCTTCACCGTTGAAACGCTGACACCCATCGCTTTTGCCACCTGCACGGTGCTGACGTAACGCGGCTCGATCTTGGCGGCTGTATCGGCATCGGGTTCCGGCGTCATCACAAATCATTCCAGCCTTGCAGTGTTTCTGGGGGGAAGGCCCATGTCTCGATGCCTCCGCAGCCCATTCATAAGCAGCGGGGCGGTCGCAGGAAAGACAATTCTGTACGGGAATGAAAATCAGATTATGGAAATTCTCTATTGACCCCTCGGACGAAGTGGCCTAATTTAATGTGAACGATTTGGACGATTTGTTGCTGGCCAGATCACCGTTACCCCGAGTTTACTGTCGTTCAGCAACAATTATGGTTCATCTAAAATCGGCTAAATCGATCAATCGAGGAGCTACCATGAAGTCGACAGCGCTTCCCTCAGAGACTCGACCGGCACCACGATTCGTTCACCATGAATCATTCGAACAGGCCAATGCGAGCCGCCTTTACGGCCCGTTGGATGCCATCGATCCCACACCATTTTTTGATAGTTTCATGCCGGATGATGTGACGCGCGACACCGCGAAACGGATGCACTACGCGGCCTTCCGATTGAGCAAGGCCAAGGGCGACGCCGCTCAGGAACGTTGGCGGCAAACGTATTTCGAACTTCGCGATCGCATTGTAGTAGGGAATCGAAAGCTTGCCTATCGAGCGGTTCGACGGCGAATGGCCTTGTCCAACAAGGCGGACGATTTGATCGGCGATTGCCATATCGTGTTGATTCAAGCAGTGGCCGCGTACAACCCGTGGATGGGGATTCGTTTTAGTACCTATGCGTTCACCTGCTTGATCCGGGCGTTGGCTCGTCTGGCCCAACGAGCGTCGAACGATTGGTTTTCGCGGTCCATGTCGATTGATTCGCTCCCCGATGGTGAGCCCGGGCAGGGCTGTGTTGTCGAACCGGCCGCCTCGTCGCAGTTCCGTCTCGATGATTTCCTGCGAGAAGATCATCCGCTCCTGTCGGCGCGAGAAAAGATCATCCTGAGCCGGCGTTTCAATTTGAAAGAAGAAATGGCCTGCCCTACGTTGGAAAACGTCGGCCGCGAACTGGGGCTCTCCAAAGAACGCGTCCGTCAGGTGCAGGCGACGGCACTGGGGAAATTGCGTCAGGTGCTCTTGGGGTGAGAGAAATGGGAGTGGCAATTAGATTGCCTCCCCCGTCTATTTCTCAGGCACGACATAGAGTTCGACCTTGGCTGCCCGGTACATGCTTTCTTGAAGCCACTTGCGGAAGTCGCCGCAATACAACCCGTTCGATATCGAGGAGTAATGCCACTGCTCGATCGCGCCTTCTTTGTCGAGGCGAACGAAGCCGACATGGCCGTTCTTTCCGGTGCGGGCGTTGAAATAGTAGAGTTGCCCCGCTGCGAGTTTGCCATCCTTGAGAAACGCGAGCGTCTCCTTCGGATCGAGTAAGCTTGTCGAATTGAACTGATCGACTTTCTTCAGGCCGAAGTGCTCGGCCGCCTTGTCGCCATACCATTGGTGGACGGTAGGATCATAGGCTTTCAGCCATTCGTCGCCGTCGCGCATGCGATGCAAAACAGCGGAGGTGAACGCGGAACAGCCCAAGCCGTCGTTGCGGACTTTCCCGTCGGGTCCGACGTAGCCGTTGTACTTGTACGTGAACTTCTGAAACGGCTCCTGAGCCGCCGCGAATGACATTTGCGGTTTGCGAAGGAAGGTTTCTTTCGCCGGAGGATCGGCCAGAAGAAGCAAGAATCCCGCGACAAAAGCGATCATTTCGAAGATCTCCCTTGGGCGTTCTGTTCGATCAGGCGGCGGGTTTCAAGCAAGCGCTGCTGGTAAACGGGAACCTTGGGCGCTTCGGCGGCCGCTCGGGCATGTCGGGCTTCCGCGAGTTTGAGGAGTTCGTTGCCTTCTTTGACCATCCCCGATTCCCGGCACGCCAGGCCCCACGCTGTCAACGTGCGGCCATGAGCGCTCAGCAAGTCCAGGCAATTGGGGTTGGCTTCGGAGAGGGATCTGCGAATCTTCTCGGCAAGCGTGAACTGGGCGATCGAAGCGTCGAATTCTCGATTCTTGTGCAAAGCGACGGCATACGCGTGGCGGGCATCCGCGAGTACGTCTTGATTCTCCCAGCTATCCCACTGAATGCGAACCACATCTTCCGCGGCCTTGAGCGCCGCGAGAAAATCAGGTAGAGCACTGCTCCAGGTAGTGAGTTCGCCGGACAATTCGCCGCGTCTCATTCGAAGTTGCGCGAAATGCCTCAGGTGCTCCGGCGTGCTGGTCTTGTGCAATTCCCGTGCTTCGGCGGCCTTGACCGCTTCTTCAAGAAAGGCCAAGGCGTCGCGTGCTTTTCCTCGACCGATCAGTAACGAGGCGATCGCCATCTGGCTCAGCAACAGGTCGTCTTTGAGGTCGGCATTTGTCTTTTCCTTGTCGATCAATTCGAGTCGAACTTTCTTGGCTTCGAGTAATTCTCGTTCGGCCTCTTCAAATTCACCCATCTGGGTCAAGAGATCGCCCAGGAGATTTCGAGTATAGGCTAGGTGCCGCAAATTCGACGTGTGCGATTTACCCTGGCCCAGCACCTGCTCGCGGATCTTCATGACTTCACGTAGGAATTCGATCGCCTCCTGCTTGCGGCCGAAACTGCTTTTGAGAATCGCGAGGTTTTGCCGGATGTGCCCGAGCGGTGCCAGATTATCGAGATTATCCGGCGCTTGGAGCGCGAGACGCCGGCGGATCTTGAGTGCCTGCTCGAAATGGGTGATGGCGGGATCGCTGGAGCCGACGAGATTCATCCGCGTCCAGCCGATGTTGTTGTAAGCGGAAGCGAGGCGGTGCTGAAAATCGACGACAACGGGCGCATCCTCGGCAAGAGCGATGCGAAAATTCAGCGAATCCTCGAAGTATGCGAGAGCTTCGCGCGGTCTGCCGAGTTGCACGAGCAGCCAGCCGGCATCGTTGTACGACCAGGCAAGATCATGCCGCAGCGGGATGTTATTCGGGTCACTCTCGTACAAGGCTCGGCGAATCCCGATACCTCGGTTGAAGTGTTCGAGCGCCTGTTCCTTGTCTTGAAAATCAGCGGTGATCCCGCCGAGCTGGTTGTAAGCGGCCGCGAGGAGTCGGCGAGCGGGAACGTTGTTTATTGGCAGAGCGGAAAGCAAGCCAATCGAACGATTGACCAAGGGGCCGACTTCGCGTGACTGGCCGGCTTGATTTTTATAGACGCGGGCAACATCCATCAACGATTCGGCCAGATCGTAGCGAAGTCCTTCATTTTCCGAGTTCAATTTGTGGGCCTTCTCGCGCAAGCGCAGTGCCTCATGCAACTCAAAGCGTCCCTCGCTTTCTCGGCCTTTTTGGGCCAGCAACATGTTGCCGATGGCACGTCGCGTCGCGGCCTCCTCGGTCAGTCGCTGCGGATCGTCTGGGTTCTCTTCCACCAGGGATCGGCGAATCGACGAGGCACGCTCGAGGTGTGCTAGGGCGATTTTCGGCTCCGCGGTGATCACATACATCTCGCCGATGCGATGATTCAGCGATGCTGATTGCACGCGCAACTTGGGATCGCCTTCGTAACGCGACAGGAGCTTGTTCAGATGCGGCAACGCGGCGGCCAGCAACTCACGCCGGAATTTTTGCATCCCGGGAACCGTATCGAGATGTTTTTCACCGATGCGAAGGAAGGCACTATCGATCGCCTCGAATGCCGTTTCCAGGTTCTCTTGCGCCTGCTCACGCTGGGCACGTTCGCCATTCAGGGCCGTCTTGAGTTGAGCCGTGTACACCGCCACGAGCACGACGATGGCAACCGCCGCGGCCGTGAGCAGTACGATAAACGCCGACCATAATCGATTTCGCCGGGCCAGCTTCCACAACCGTTCTGGCAGGCGAACCGGCCGGGCCTGAATCGGCATCCCTTCCAGGTAGCAATGCAGATCCTCCGCCAACCCATGAGCGGAAGGATAACGTCTTCCCGGTTCCTTGCGCAGGCACTTGAGACAGATGGTCTCCAGGTCGCGGGGAATAGAAGCGTTCAATTGCCGTGGCGGAACTGGATCTTGGCTCCTCACCTGATCGAGCGTTTCCAGCACGCTGGCGGCACGGAAAGGCGGGCGACCGGTGAGACACTCATAGAAAATGGCCCCGAGGGCATAGATGTCGGCCGCCGGGCCGACTTTCTTCGATTCACCCATCGCCTGCTCGGGGGCCATGTAGCTCGGCGTGCCCATGATGGCGTTCGTATGGGTGAGGTTGCTTCGCTCGCTGTTCGGCTTCGTCTCGTCGTCCATCTTTTTGGCGAGACCAAAGTCGGTAATCTTGGGGATGCCGTCATCCGAGAAAAGCACATTGGCCGGCTTCAGGTCGCGGTGCAGAATCCCTTTCTGATGGGCGGCCGACATCGCCCGCGCGAGTTGCTCGACAATCGCCGCGGCCTCGCGGGCGGGCAACGGGTTCGCCGAAAGTTTCTTGTCGAGCGCGCCGCCGCCGCAGAATTCGAGCGAAAAGAACGGCAGATCCTGATATTCGCCAACCTCGTGAATCTGAACTATATTGGGGTGGTCCAGGCGTGCGATCGCCTCGGCTTCCACACGGAATCGTTCGAGCAACTCCGAGCCGGCATGGCCGCCGGCAAGAATCATTTTCAATGCCACGATCCGTTGGAGCTTCGTCTGAAGTGCCTGGTAGACAACCCCCATGCCGCCCCGGCCGAGCTCGCGGATGATCGAGTACCCGGCCGGTGTCATGGGGGAGTCGCTTCGCTGCTGCGCGAGCAAGCATTCTTCCGGCGTCTGTAAGACGGTGCCACTCCTGGGCGTCGAGGTGAGATGTTCAATCGTTTCCAGCCCGCGAACAGACGGCGGAGGAGTCGGATCGATCTGGGTGTGCAGCGGCGTGGTCATGGGCAATCCTCGGAAATCGGGGGAAGGCGAAACCATTATTGCGCGCCGCGATTCGTTTGGCGATCCGCAATTCAAAATTTGCACGAAGCTCTCGCCGGTTCGCCGACTGCCCTTGAACCCATTCATCCCCTCCTGTATTGTTCGTCATAAGCCCCGCGCCGCTCGAAATGGGCTTCTAAAATATCCGGCGCATTAACTCATGTCCGATGTTCGCTTGCGTCATGCCATCGCTTTTGAAGCCGCCCGACTGATGTACGATCGCGTGGAGTCCGAGTACTTCACCGCGAAGCGCAAGGCCGCCAAGCGGCTTTGCCGGGGTTCGGTCAAGCCGAACGATCTCCCTTCCAATGCCGAAATCCGCGATCTGATCCAGACTTTCGCGCGCACCCAGGAAGGCGATGCGCGCACCTCCAACCTGCGCGACATGCGTTTGCACGCGTTGCATCTCATGCGCCATTTACGGCGGTTTCGGCCGCGGTTGATCGGTAGCGTGATGACCGGCCATGTGCGCAAGGGGTCGGATATCGACCTGCATCTGTTCTCCGACAGCGTGGAGGCGATCGAGGCGATCCTGGCTGCCGAGGGGTACACCTTCGATGTAGAACGCAAGCAGGTCGTCAAGCACAACGAGGCCCGCGTCTTCACGCACATTCACGTGCTCGACAAGTTCAACTTCGAACTGACGATCTATGCCGAGGACAAGGCCCACTACGTCTTCAAGAGTTCGATCACAGGCAAGGCGATCGAGCGGGCGTCGATCAAGCAACTGGAAGACTTGATCGTTCGCGAGTATCCCGACGTGAACCTGGATGAAGCGGTGGCCGAGATCGAGGAGGAGATCGATCCCTACCAGATGTTCCAACTATTGCTCCAACCGTTGGACAAGGTGAAGCAATCGCCCAAATACCATCCCGAAGGGGACGTGCTCTATCATTCGCTGCAAGT
>JAIOQJ010000048.1 GCA_021413475.1 Planctomycetota bacterium
CCTGTCCCGTCGCGGCGGTGAAGCATCGCACTAAACCCTTCTTTGGCCTGCAATTTCACCCAGAGGTGAGCCATACCCCCGAAGGCGGCCGAGTGCTGCGGAACTTCCTCTACGACATTTGCGGTTGCCAGGGTTTGTGGAAGATGCAGACCTTCATCGATAACACGCTCGCGGGATTGCGGGAACGGATCGGCAAGAAACGGGTGATCTGCGGGCTCTCCGGCGGCGTCGATTCTTCCGTGGTCGCGTCGATGCTGCTGAAAGCAGTCGGGCCGCAAGTGGCGTGCATTTTCGTCGATAACGGCCTGCTGCGGCAAGGCGAGTCCGAGAAGGTGAAGAAGACTTTCCGTGACTGGTACAAGGCCGACCTACACGTGGTCGATGCCCGACAACGCTTTCTTGATGAATTGAAAAGCATCACCGATCCGCAACAGAAGCGGAAGATCATCGGCCGTGTATTCATCGACGTTTTCAAGGACGAAGCTCTCCATATCGAGAACGCCCACTTTCTCGCGCAGGGAACTCTCTATCCCGACGTAATCGAAAGCGGCGGAGCGAAAGACGGACCGGCGGCGACGATCAAAACCCATCACAACGTCGGCGGCCTTCCTGCCGAACTCGGCTTCGAACTCGTCGAGCCGTTGCGTGATCTTTTCAAGGACGAAGTTCGCCGGGTGGGTCTCGAACTCGGCCTGCCAGAAGAAGTTGTCTGGCGGCATCCGTTCCCCGGACCGGGTCTTTCCGTCCGTTGCTTGGGTGAAGTCACTCAGGAACGGCTCGACATTCTCCGCCAGGCTGATGTGATTTTCCTTGAGGAGTTGAAAACGTCGGGCTGGTATCGCAAGACGGCCCAGGCGTTCTCGGTCTTGCTGCCGGTGCAGAGCGTCGGTGTCATGGGCGATGGCCGTACCTACGAAAACGTCATCGCCCTGCGTGCCGTGCAAACCGACGATTACATGACGGCCGACTGGTCGCGCCTGCCGGACGATTTACTCGCGAAAGTCTCGACGCGAATCATCAACAGCGTCCGCGGCGTGAACCGCGTCGTTTACGATATCAGCAGCAAACCGCCGGCGACGATTGAGTGGGAGTGATGTGTGGATAACGGAGACAAAGACAATAGTCCGGACGACGTTGCGGAAACAATAAGAATCATCCGGTCGTGGATTGACGACGACGCTGACGCTGAGATCGACCCAAACTACAGTCTGTTCGAATCGCTCGACGCCGTGCGAACATCGAATCGAAAGCTATTCCCTGAAGAACTCAAGGGTGTAAGTTGGTAAACGCCCTTGCGTACACGAGTACGTGATTAACTGACCGTATCGAGACCATATCCATGCGATTCACCAAAATGCAAGGCGCCGGCAACGACTATGTCTATGTGGATTGCTTCCGCGAAAAGCCGCCGGCCGATCCGACTAAACTGAGCATTGCCATTTCGGATCGGCACTTTGGTGTCGGTTCGGACGGCCTGATTCTCATTTGCCCCTCGGAAAAGGCCGACGCCCGGATGCGCATGTTCAATGCCGACGGTTCCGAGTCGGAGATGTGCGGCAACGGCTTGCGTTGTGTCGCCAAATACGTCTACGACCACGGCATCGCGAACAAAGAGAAACTCACTATCGAGACCGGGCGCGGCATCTTGTCCGTCGAGCTCGAGATCGCGAACGGCAAGGCTCGACGGGTTCGCGTCAATATGGGCGAGCCGATCCTGGTGAGCCAGAAAATCCCCACCACGTTGCCGGGCGATCCGCCCGTTGAAGTTCCCCTGCAGATCGGCGATTCCACGCTCGCGGTCACGTGCGTCTCGATGGGCAATCCCCATTGCGTGACGTTCGTCGACGCGATCACCGACCACCACGTTCACGGCATCGGGCCCATGATCGAGAAGCATCCCGCGTTCCCCCGGAGGACGAATGTCGAATTCGTCAAAGTGAATCGCCGTGACGACCTGACGATGCGGGTCTGGGAACGCGGCAGCGGCGAAACGTTAGCCTGCGGCACGGGGGCCTGCGGCGTGTGTGTGGCGGGAGTGCTGTCAGGCAAGTCGGATCGCAAAGTCACCATCCATTTGCTGGGCGGCGATCTCGAATTGGACTGGTCGGAAACCGACAATCATGTTTACATGACAGGACCGGCGGTTGAGGTCTTCTCGGGAGAATGGCCCGGTTGACATACTGGAGGGCATAAAAACGCTCACGGCGAGGCCCCGACGTTTATTTAGTTAAGTTCGGCAAGCGGGGAGTCCGAAGAACTCTTGGAACGCTGGCGACTTTACTAGTATGAACGCGGTGGGAAGGGATTCCGGTGAAGATTCGCAATCCATTTTTGATGAAGTTCGGCAGCTGGGTCGGCACTCGCATCATTCGTACGATCGGCCGATCGATGCGTTATAAGTCAACTTACATCGATGAAAATTGGATCCCCGATTCCACCACACTTTCCCGTCGAGCCATCTTCCTTTTTTGGCATGAATACATGGTTCTGCCGGCGTATCGGTATGCGAGCGATGATGTTCACGTCCTGGTCAGCTCCCACAATGATGGCCAGCTTATCGGTGGAATGATCAAGCGCCTCGGTTTACGCACGGTTGTTGGTTCCAGCTCACGCAAAGGTACGGAAGCGTTGCGGCAAATGTTGAAGATTAGCCGTGAATCGCATATCGTCATCACGCCGGACGGCCCCCGCGGGCCACGTCGTGAAGTGAAAGCTGGGGCCATTTTCCTTGCCGCCAAGACTGGCTTGCCGATCATTCCCGTGGGAATTGGTTATAGCCGGGCCCGGCGCCTAAAGACCTGGGACAAACTGGCGATCCCGAAGCTTTTCAGCAAAGGGCGCGTCGTTAATGCCCCCGCTGTTTACATCCCACGCGACGTGACGATCGAAACGCTTGAACCGTATCGGCAGAAAATTGAGAGCCAAATGCTTGCCCTAACGACGATTGCCGAGCGCTGGGCCGGCACCGGGCAATATCATACCGAGGAATTCGATCTCCTGCGGAATGGCTAGCCAATGCCGAATGTCGTAAACCACCCCCACCGATGAACAATCTCCCCGCCTGGGTTCGATTCCTCTTCCACCGGCGGATGCTCTATCTTTTCGCCTGGTTGCTAGCCATTGCCATCGCGGTCGGCCGGCTTCTCAATGCACATACCAGCTTCGACGATAGACGGCCGCTTACCGATCCCAACCGCCGCGTTGATGGCAACAACGGCCACACCACCATCGATTTCGGCGGCCAGTGGATGATGGGCCGCATGCTTGTCCGCGGCTATGGCCGCGAACTCTTTTCTCGGCCGCGGCAGTGGGAAGTCGCCCAGCAAGCATTTCCCATTGCCAACGAAATTCCGGATGCCGCGAAACACGACGCTGACTTACTCCTCTATTATTTCATGGGTGAAGACGACCCACGCTGGAGAAACTTCGCCGGTTCGGTGGCGGGTCTGATCGCACCGAGCGATCCAATCCAGCGAGCGGCGATCGCTATCTACTCGGAACCGGCCTGGGAAGCAAATCGTCTCGCTGAATTGACACATCCAAAGAAAAATGCAGGCATCGGTGGCCCGCTCTACCCGCCGATCCATGCCTTTCTGATGGCCCCGTTCGCCACCGGCGACCATCCTCAGAATGCTTACTATGCCATGCAGGTGGTGCAAACCTGCCTTTGTTTTCTGGGCGGATTCGGCGTCAGCCGGCTTTCGGGCGGACGATTTTGGAGCCCGCTCGCCGCCGCGATTATTCTGATTTACCCCGGTTCGCGAGCGGTTATCGACCTCGGGCAAAACAGCATGTTGTCGCTGACCATCTTGATCTGGGGTTGGGCGTTCATGTCCCGGGGTCGGCTCGCCACGGGAGGAATTATCTGGGGTCTGCTCGCCTATAAGCCGGTTTGGGCCGTCTCCTTTTTTTTGCTCCTGCTGTTAATTCGGCAATATCGAGTCGCCTTGGCCATGGCTCTCACCGGAGCGGGCCTGGCACTGGCAACCTTGCCCTTTGTCGGCATCCAATCCTGGTTGAACTGGCTCGAGGTCGGAAAAGAAGCGTCGAAAATTTACAACATCGATGCCAACTGGATTCCCTTGAGTCGCGATCTCCTGGGCATCCCCCGCCGCATGTTTACCGACTTCACGATGCCACGTCCCAATCGCGATACATTGCCTCTCCTGGTCGGTTGTTGGGTCGTTTGGACGATCGTGGTCGAAATTACGCTACGTGTTTATCGCCTGCGTGGTGACGGCCCGGTCCCGTTCACGGGGCCTCTCCCCGCATTGCTGATTTTGACGGCGTGGATGTGTACTTACCATTTCATGTATTACGACGCGATGCTTTCCGCCTTTGGCATCTTCGTGCTTCTGGCTGATCCTCGGCCCTTCTTCCGCCCCCGTCTCGTTCATCTCGTGGAGGATTCTTCTTCTGATGCGCCAACTACCTCGAAGGGCCGTTCAGTCTGGTTGGTCAATTCGTTTGTGCTGACTCTTGTCGCGTTCTTACTGTTCGAGGAGAACGTGACTCAACCGATGAAAATCGAGTTCACCGCGTACGCTCACTCGTCGACATCGAGACTGATCATGCACGATGGCTCGACGGATATCCGCCCACGCCTTATCGCGGGAACCGGCGACGAATATCCTGTTGAAACGTTCACGATCATCGTGCTTTGGTTCTGGTGCTGGATCACGGTGTTAATGGGGACAAAGCCCGCCGACACACCCATCGTCGAACCGTCGATCCTCAATGGCTCAACCTCACCTGAAGATTAACTTACCCCACGTAGTTGATCGAGCGCCATGCCTATGTCCACGGCACGCATCAGCGATTCGCCGACGAGGACCGCCTTCACGCCGGCCGCTTCCAGACGAACGAGGTCGTCGTGATTTCGGATGCCGCTCTCGCTGACAACGATGCGCCCCGTGGGCACACTGGATAGCAAATTCAGCGTATGGTCCAATGACGTTTTGAATGTACGCAGATCTCGGTTATTGATGCCAATCAGTTCCGTTCCGCATGCGATCACACGAGGTAGCTCCTCGGCGTCGTGTAATTCAACGAGTACGTGTAAGCCAACAGCCTTTGCCTCGTCATGGAGAACTTTGAGTCGATCGCCCGGCAGGATCTCGGCAATGAGCAAAACGGCATCGGCCCCGGCGGCGCGGGCTTCGAGCAACTGATAACGGTCGAGGATGAACTCTTTGCGGAGGACGGGCAGACGCACCACATCGTGGATTGCGGTCAGATAGGCGAGTTCGCCCTGGAAGAATGGCTTGTCGGTCAGCACGCTCAAGCAGTCGGCCCCGTGTGCTTCATAGATTCGGGCGATGGCAACGGGATCGAAATCCGCGCGGATGACCCCAGCCGAGGGTGATGCCTTCTTCACTTCCGTGATCAGGCGCATGCCGGTTCGGCGCAAGGCTCCCGTGAAATCCCGGGTCGGCGGCATTTCGCCAATCCGTCGTGTGTGCTCCTCTTCCGGGATCGCTCGCCGAGCGAGTTCGATCTCTTCGTATTTCCGCTTCACGATCTCGTCGAGAATATTCGGCATGGAACTTCCAGGATTCGGGACGTCGGCACTCTCGCGCTTACAATAGGGCCGTCGCGACCTTTTTCCCAGGGGATGGCATGCCCGATCCGCTGCAATCGCTTCGGCTGATGTTTTTCGCAGGAGGGATCCTCGCGCTTTCCGCGGGGGTCGTGGTCTTATTTCTTTATCTGCGATCGGGACGTCCATCGCTCTTCCCTCGTTCGTCGGCATGGATTGTCCCGTGGAACGGCTGGGCGGTATTGATCGCCTTTGTCGTCGTCATGGTGCTGCCTTCGCTGGTTCAGGCCTTGCTCAATGAGACGCGGCTGTTTCAAGCACTTTATGGCGATGATTTCCCGAGCGCGAAAGGTCTCGACGACGATGGCGATCCGACGCGGAAGCAGGCTGCCCATCTGCGCGGCCTCTGGAGCCAGCTTCTGGCCGTTCCGTTGCAGATTGCGGTAATCTTGATTGGCTTCCATCAGGTGTTTCGGGCCAACCTACCTCAATTCGGACTGAGCCGAAATCGATTTTCGCAAAACGTGGTGCTTGGCTATCTCGTTTGGCTCTTTATCACACCGCTGACTTTCGGCATTTTCTTGCTGGCGGTCCTCCTTTTCGCACCCAATCCCGGGAAGCATCCCTTGCTCGATCTCGGCCCTTGGGCGGGACAACGTGAACTTGTCATTTTCGCCCTGCAAGCGGCCATCCTAACGCCGATTCTCGAAGAACTGGTCTTTCGGGGTATCTTGTTACCCTGGCTTCTCCAAGAGCCGCGACCGGAGCAACCAGAGCGGGATTTGATCGTTCCGATCGCGATTCGTCCGCATGTTTGCTATGCCGCGTCGCTGTTCCTCTGCCTTCAATCCCCGACCCTGGCTGACGCAATGCAGCGTGGCAATTGGAAGGACGTTTTGTCAGGTCTGGCACCCGTTTACTTTCTGATTGCCTTGTTTCCGCTTTATTTCTTCTTGCCATTCAGAGTGACTTGGCGACGCCGGCTTCGTCTCGGTTCCCCACATATGGCCCGAGCCTGGCTAGCGAACGCGATCCTCTTCGCGGCCGTCCATGCGAGCGTCTGGCCGTCACCTGTTCCACTCTTTTTCCTCAGTCTAGGTCTGGCATGGCTCGCGATTCGAACGCGGAGCATCATTCCTTGCATTGTTGTTCATGCGTTATTCAATGGTCTTTCCGTCGTCTACTTGAGCATGGGCGGCCCGCTGTGACGAGCCGCTCGCGGCTTCGCGCTCGAGTAAGAATCAAGCCGGTCGATGCTTTGCTCCGAGCGCAAAGCATCGACCGGCTTCGTTCCCGATTCTAACAAATTTCTCACAAACGTGACCTCGGAACGTTCTTGGTGTTAGACACGTCGAAATGAAGTATGAGCATCCCACCATGAATCGTCGAAATTGTGTAAACTAAGTGGGTTGAACCGGGACTGAAATCTTGCCCTTTCCAAGAGACATTATGATCGATCCGTATCGCGAGTGGCTGGGAATGAGCGACGACCGTCGTCCACCGACTTTGTATGCGCTTCTTGGCGTTAGCCTGACTGAATCGAATCCACGGGTGATCGAATCCGCGGCCGGGCACCAAATGGCGAAAGTGCAACTTCACCTGACCGGCCCTCACTCGAAAGAGGCTTGGCGGCTCGTCGATGAAATCACCATGGCGAAGACGACTTTACTCGATCCCGCCAAGCGAGCGGCCTACGACTCGATATTCGGGTTCGGTCTCAAGGGAACGTCTCCCGCTGCTTCTCATTCACCACCGCCCCAGACTCCGCAGGGAAATTGGGGCCAGCCGCCGATGCAGGCCGCTCCACAGCAGCCCGCGAATTGGTATGCTCCGCAAGGTCAAGCTGTCCCGCCACCGCCTGCGACCTGGCAAGTTCCGCAAGGTCCTCCTCCCCCGGCGTACCAACCCGCACCCATGCCGCAGGCTTTTCAGCCTCCGGTTCCGCCCAAGCGGGCCAATACTTTCGACTTGAACGACGAGGAGTCTGACGAACCCGGGCAATTTTCAAATGAATCGGAGTCCGGCGAGTACGAAGAATCGTTGATCAAAAAACCTCGCCAAGGCCAGAAGAGCATGGCACCGCTGATGATCGGCGGCGGCGTGGTTGCCGTAGGCCTGATCGTTGCGGGGATTTTCTTCGCCACGCGCGGCGGCAAACCGAGCGAGCACGACAAGAAATCGGAAGTCGCTGACAATTCGAACGACAAGAACCCTGACGATTCGCCTCCCAAGACTAACCCTCCCAAGACCAATCCGAAGAAGGTCCCGACTGCCAAGAAGCCACCGAAGAACGACCCGCCGCCGCCGACCGTGATTGCCGAGGAATTCAAAGAAGCCAAGATCTATCGCGGCCACGCCGCGGCGCCGCGTGCCATTGCGGTCTCGGCAGACGGGAAACAGCTTCTCACGGCAGGCGACGACCAGGCCGTTTTCTCCTGGACGCCCGCAGCCGAGAAGGCTTTTCGTCGTCTGACCCTCAAGAGTCCCGCGATCGGCATCGCCTTTTTGCCCAACGGCAGGGAAGCGGTGGCCGCGGACGGCGGAATGATCAACGTCATCGACCTGGCCACGAACAACATCAAGAAGCAAATCCCCACGGTCAATGGCGGATTTCAGACGCTGGTCGCCGGGCGCGAGGGGCAGCATATTTTGCTCGGCTCCTCGGATGGCTACATCCGCTGGTGGGATGTCACCAAAACTGAACCCGATCGCGCGATGGACACCGGCGACGGTAATTCAATCTACTGCGTGGCTCTGTCGGCGGATGGCCGCACCGCCGCCGCTGGGGGCAAGGATGGCTCGCTGTCCCTTTGGGACGTGAAAAGCGGATCGCAACTCAAGAAATGGAAAGCCCATGCTGGCGATGTGACCGCCGTTGCTTTTTCTCCCGATGACAAGCACCTAGTCTCGACGGGGAGCGATCTGTTGGGGAAAATCTGGGAGGTTCCGACAGGCAAGGCCGTCCTCGACTTGAAAGGCCCGAGCGAGGTACCAGTCGTCGTCGCCTGGAGTCTTGATGGCAAAATGATTTTCACGGGCGGCGGTTCGAACCTCTATTCCTGGGACCCAATTACTGGAAAGCAGCTTCGTTGGTCGTTCAAGTACGAGTCCGGTGCCGAAGCGAAAACTGATGCGAAGGCCGAAATGAAGACCGAACCAAAAGTCACGTCGTTGGCGCTAGACCCTAAAGATCGCTTTCTCATCGCGGGGTTCGGAGACGGCGGCTTGCAGATGCTCTTCCTGCCGTCGGTGCGGCCTGATTCGACGCCCCGGGGTGCCTGGGTACAGGCTCCGAAACAACCCGCGCCCGCACCTTTGGCGAGTTCAGTCGCGTCGGCGGTCAAACTCCTTCGCGACAAGTTGAAAGCTGACTACGCGCAGACCGCACCGGACGACTTGCTCGCTCTTTACGACAAATTGTTGATCCGAGCTCAGGTTGCACCCGACGATCCGGTCACTCGCTATGCCCTGTTCCAGGAAGCTCGCGACCTCGCGGGAAAACTCGGCCGAATGGAAGATGCTTTCAAGGCGATCGAAGCCCGGGCCGCCTGGTTTGCCTCGGACGAGCTGGCCGACAAGACGGGAGCTCTGAAAGCGGCGGCACAAGGAACGGTGACAAAAGCAGTGGCCGAGGCAGCGGTCGCCGTGGTCGAGGATGCGGAAAAGCTAGGGCGTCCCGACATCGTCGATGAATTATTTCGCCAGCGCGAGCTCTTCCCGCAAGCCGCCGACACGCCGGAATTGACGGCGAAGATTGTAGCGGCCGAGAAACGCTGGACCGAGGCCGGCAAAGAACGTGAGACGAGTCTCGCTCTCGCTACAGAACTACAAAAGACCCCGAACGATCCGAAGGCGAATCTCGAATACGGCAAGTACCTTTGCTTTCGCATCGGGGAATGGACCGAAGGATTACCGAAGTTGGTCAAGGGCGAGGATATGGCGTTGCGAGAGATCGCGAAGAATGAACTCGCGAACCCGAAGGAACCGAAAAGCCAGATTGAAATCGCCAAGGCTTGGTTCGATTACGCCGCCAAGGCCGAGGATCTGGTGAAGGCAGTCATCCTTCTCCGTGCCGAATACTGGTACAACAAGGCGGCGATGGGCAATGTGCAGGCGATCGAGAAGCTGCAAATCGCGTCGAAGCTCTCCGAGATCAAGAAACAAATCAAGGGGCTCGGGAGCGTTGCCGCGACTATTCCCGGTGAGCCGATCCAGCGAAAAGGCTTTAACACCGTTCGCACGAAAATTGCCGTGGAAAGCCAATGGGTTGCCGTCAATACCGACCCAATCACTCCGGAAGGGTTGCCGCTAAAGGATGACGCCGCGCTGACGTCTCGCTTTTACTTCCTCGACGGATGTTTGATCGAATTCATGTTCGTGCCGGACGGCCGTGAGCTCAAAATGACGCTAAACGGTGAGTCTGTCACCATGAAGCCCGTCATCGGCTCGAACGACGTTCTGCTTTCGGTGCAGCGGAAAGGCCCTGAGCTTCTCTTCATGCTCAAATCGTTCAGCGGCACCGTTCTCGAAGAAAAGACGGTGATGCTCATGCCCAACAAGTTGGAACCAACGACGATTACCCTTTCCGTCTTGGGTGCCGCCGACAAAGATGGCCTAAAGCTGAAAAGCGCGACCGTCACCGGCCCGGTGAAGCCGACGAGTTGATGTGCGAATTGGCGAGCCGAGCCGCGGG
>JAIOQJ010000049.1 GCA_021413475.1 Planctomycetota bacterium
TTCGCGCTCGCGTTATCCGACAAAGAGCGTCCAATGGCGGGAGAACGAGCGCAAAGCCGCGAGCGGCTGAGCGGAATCTCCCCTGTTTTTTTCTCGACCCTCTTGTTGACAGGCCGGTCAGTCCGCATAATTTCATTTACCTACGAGTGTTCTTCTGAAGGCAGCTTCCCGGTAAGCTGTTTTCTTTGTTTTAGGTCGCGGTATTGATCCCGCGGGAGCGTCGGTGCCATGGCGGAAACGATTGTTTTGGAAACGCAAGCACGCAAGGGCTCCGGTTCCCGAGAAGCCGTTAAATTGCGCAAGAGCGGCCACATTCCCGCCAATATTTACGGCCACAAGGAAGCCACCGAGAACGTGGCGATCGCGAAAGACGCACTGATCGCGGCCCTTCGCCATCACGCGTTCACGCTTGAGCTCAAGACCAACGGAAAGAACCAATCAGTCCTGATTCAGGATGTTCAATACTGCCACCTTGGCAAAGACGTGATGCACGTGGACTTTCTCCGTGTGTCCGCAACCGACAAGATTCATATCACCGTTCCCGTAGAACTGCGCGGTATTCCCGCCGGAGCCAAGGGTGGCGGCGTCCTTATTCAACCCCTGCATAATTTGCACATCGAGTGCCTCGTCTCGGCCCGCCCCGATTCGATCCGCGTGAAAATCGAGGATCTGCAGATCGGCCAGGCGATCCACATCCGTGAATTGCAGATCCCCGAAGGGGTCAAAGTGCTGCACGATGCGGATGCCGTGGTTGTGCAGATCAAGATTCCTGCCGCCGCCGCGGAAGTCGCTGGTGCTGTCCCTGGCGAGGGCACCGTCGCCGAGCCGGAAGTGATTACGAAGAAGAAGGAGAAGGAAGAAGACGAGGAATAGAATGGATTTTCGGAGCGCTGACGCGACCGTTTAGCCGCTCCTCGAATAGGAGCGTTTTCATCCATGAAGGTCGTCATCGGTCTTGGCAATCCTGGTCCTCGTTATCATGGAACCCGCCACAACATCGGTTACGCGGTGATCGACTATCTCGCGGCCGGACCCGGTGTGAGCTCATTCCGGTCTCGCTTTCAGGCGCAAGTCGCGGAAATGCCGGAAGGCAGCGAGCAAGTGCTGCTCGTCAAACCCGAGACTTTCATGAACCTCAGCGGCAGGGCGGTCCGCGAGGCTCTTGATTTTTATAAGCTGGAAATCAGCGATTTCTTGATCGTGTGTGATGACCTTGCCCTGCCGGTTGGTAAGTTAAGAGTCCGGGCAAAAGGTTCCGACGGCGGACAGAAGGGCCTCCGCAGCATTCAAGAGCAACTGGGCACACCGGAGTATGCTCGCTTGAGAGTCGGCATTGGTTCGCCCAACGAGCACATGGACGCTGCCGACTATGTGCTCAGCCGGTTTGCAAGCGGCGAACGGGCGGCCATTGACGATGCGGTGGCCGCCGCGGCCCAGGGAGTAATTCTCTGGGTTCGAGAAGGAATTGATGTCTGCATGAATCGGGTCAACGGTGGACCCGAAGCTGAGAAACCGAAGAAGGAACGACCGAAACGCGAAAATCGTGACGATCGGAAGACGGCTGATGGCGGGCATCCTCCTGCCGCCGACTCCTGACCTTTGAGAGAGAACGATGTCTGCTCAACACTACGAATGCATGTTCTTGCTGGATTCGGCCAAGGCGGCCGGCAATCTTGACAGTGCCAAGGCCCAGCTCCACGCGACGCTGGAAAAATACGGGGCCGAGATTGTTGCCAGTCGTCCCTGGGATGACCGCCGTCTCGCTTACCCCATCAAGGGACACAAGAAGGGTCAGTATTATCTGATCTTCTTCAAGTGCGACTCCTTGAAGATGCTCGAGATGGAACATGATTTCCGACTCAGCGAACTCATCCTGCGCCACATGCTCATCCACATCGATCCGAAGTGGTTGAACGAATTGATGGATGTGGCCAAAGACGATCACCGTCTAGCCTACCAGGCCATGCGCGACGAGGCCCCGGAGGGCGGCGGCGACATGGGCATGGACGACATGGGCATGGACGATCGGCCGCGCCGCCGATCGCGGGACGACAAATAACTGGAGATGCCTCCCGGAATTTCAGTCAAGGATGTGACCTACCGAGCTTGCAATCACTCAGGGATGAGCTTTATGGTGGGAGGTGAGTAAGATCTCCCACACCCACAGGAAAAGCTCGAGGCTTGATGCCTCCCGACCCGGAGCGAGAACATGGCAAACTTCAATAAAGTCATCCTTATCGGCCGATTGACCCGCGACCCTGAATGCCGCACGTTCAGCAACGGCGGCAAAGTAGCCAAGTTCGGCTTTGCGGTCAGCAATCGCAAAAAGAACACCCAGAGCGGTCAATGGGAAGACGAGCCGATGTTCATCGATGTGGAAGCCTTCAACCGGGGTGAAACGGGGACGCTTGCCAACACGATCGAGCAGTATTGCCGAAAAGGCTCGATGATCTGCATCGAAGGAAAATTGCACCTGGATAATTGGGACGACAAGACCACAGGCCAGAAGCGTTCCAAGCACAAGATCATTGCTGATACGATTCAGTTGATCGACACGAAGCAGCGAGATGGAGCAAGTGGCGGTGAGTCGCGACCGGCGAGCCGGCCCGCAGCGGCGGCTGCCTCGGGAAACGGGTACAGCCCATCCCCGGAAGAAATGGACGAACCGTCTGCCTCGTCGGGTGGCGGTAATGAAGAAATTCCGTTTTGATTTTCGGACCTCTATTTTCGGAACCGGATCATGGCGAAAAAAGAAGCCAAAGAAGTCGTAAAGACGAAGAAGTTGCCGGCCAAGAAGGTCAAGCAGCGCGACCAGGTTCTCAGGGGAGACCATGGTGGCATGCAGCTTGTGCTGATCGAGGACGTTCCCTACCTCGGCAAGCAAGGCGACCTCGTCGAAGTGAAGCTGGGCTACGGCCGCAATTATTTGCTGCCCAAGAGCCTCGCGGTCCTTCCGAGCGGCCACAACCTTCGTTTGCTCGAACGCTACAAGATTCGCGTGTCGCAAGCGCGTGAGTCGCGAATTGCCGACATCAAGGTGCTCGCCGATCAGATTCACCGCACAGCTCGCGTGACCATCGAAGCCAACTCGAACGAGGAAGGCCACCTTTACGGATCGGTCACCGCCGTTGAGATTAGCCGTGCCTTGAAGGGCAAGAACCTGATTGTCGAGCCTGACATGGTCAAGCTGGCCGATCCGATCAAGGAATGCGGCATTTACGCCGAAGTGAAGCTCCATCTCGGCTACGACATTGAAGCCAAGGTCGAAGTGGCCGTCGTTCCCCAGGCCACGGGTAAAAAGTAATCAGCATTTTCGTAGCGGACGGTTAACCCGACGCGCTAGCGAGGGAAGGCAGCATCCCTCGCTAGCGCGTCGGGTTATCACGCAACAGGGAGGTCCATCCATGTCCGACCAAAACGGATCGGAACGTCTCCCTCCGCAAAGCCGGGATGCCGAGCGCTGTGTACTCGGCAGCATGCTCCGCGATAATCAAGTCATCAACGAAGTCGTTCAGATCGTCCGTGAAGACAATTTCTATTTTGATGCCCACCGGAAAATCTTCCGGACGATGACCGAACTGAACAACCTGGGCAAGCCGTCGGATCTGATCATTCTGGCGGAAAGTCTCAAATCGCAAGGCTTCATCGAAGACATCGGCGGCTATAGTTACCTGGCCGAGCTTTGGGAAGCCGCACCGACTGCCGCCAATGCCGAGTATTACGCCCATATCGTGCGTGAAAAGGGGATCATCCGCAATCTGATCCACACGAGCACCGAGATCCTGCGCGACGCCTACGATCAAATTCAGCCGGCCGACGAACTCCTGGCACGAGCAGAACGGGAAGTCCTTGATATTTCGGAGAAAGGCTTCACCGGAGCAACCTCGACGCTCCAGCAAGCAATTAACGAAGCCTACGCCCGCCTTGATGCCCGCAAAAAGGGGGGCGGAGTCGACAGCGGGGTTCCCACCGGTTTCGTCGATCTCGATGTACTTACCGCCGGCATGCAGAATAACGAATTGATTATCCTCGCGGCACGCCCTTCCGTGGGAAAAACCGCATTCGCGCTCAACATCGTCCGGCACGTGGTCGTCGAGGAAAAGATCCCCGTCTTCTTCGTCAGCCTCGAACAGGCTCGCATTGAATTGGCCGAACGTTTGCTCGTCGCCCAGGCCCGCGTCGATAGTAGTAAGCTCCGCAAGGCGACGCTCAATAGCGAAGAGATGCAGCGGATTCTTGAAGCCGGCGGCATCATGCATAAGGCGAAATTATTCATCGACGACTCGCCCTCTCAGTCGATGATGCGCATCGCCGCCAACGCCCGGCGTCTTAAGCTGCGCGAAGGCATCCGCATGGTGGTCATCGATTATCTTCAGCTAATCGATCCGGAAAATCGCCGCGATCCGCGGCAAGAACAAGTCGCTCAGATTTCCCGACGGTTAAAATTCCTGGCACGCGATTTGAAAATGCCCGTGATCGCGCTGGCTCAGGTCAACCGCACCTCGGAAGACCGCCAGGACAACACGCCGCGATTGAGCGACTTGCGTGAATCGGGCTCGATCGAGCAGGATGCCGACACCGTGTTCATGTTGCATCGCAAGCCAATCGTCGAGAACGAAGCCGGTCATACGGATTACAACATCCAGGACATCGAAGTGATCGTCGCCAAGCAACGCAACGGGCCGACGGGAGAAGTCACACTCGCCTACCGAAAAGACTTCATGCGTTTTGAAAATAAGGCGATCTCTCCTCATGACTCCTTTGGTTCGTGAAAGAAACCATGCGCATCGGCACCGGCCACGACACTCATCGCCTCGCTGAAGGCCGGGCCCTGATCCTGGGCGGCGTCCGCATCGAGCATTCTAAGGGCCTGGTGGGCCACAGCGATGCCGACGTGGTGCTGCACGCAATTACCGATGCCTTGCTCGGCGCGGCCGGGCTGGGCGACATCGGCGACTCCTACCCGAATAGCGATCCTCAGTTCAAAGACCACGACTCGTCCTTTTTTGTTACCGAAACGGTCAAGCGGCTCAGCCAGCTCGGCTGGCGGATAATCAATCTCGACGTTACCATCTTTGCACAGGAACCGAAGCTCGGCCCCGTGAAGGAGGCCATCCGCGACACGATCGCGAGAATGCTTGGGGTTTCGACTCACCAGGTCAACGTGAAGGCCAAGACCGGCGAACACGTCGGCCACATCGGCCGTGGCGAGGCCATCGGCTGCCACGCCGTGGTGTTGATTGATTCTATTTAGGATTTGAAATCGAAGACGATTGAACCACAGAGACACAAAGGCACAGAGAAAACAAGAGCAACGGGGTCAAGCCGCAAACAAAAACCTCACCACGGATTTCACGGAAAACACGGATAAGAAGCCTATCGAATTCCTGGTCTTATCCGTGCCTTCCTTGAAATCCGTCGTGAATCTTCGGATTTCTCTGCGCCTCTGTGTCTCTGCGGTTCAATCGTTTTCGGATTCGATATCTAGGATCGCGACCACCCGTCGCGCGGAGGGATTCGATGCCGTTGAATGTTTACAGCACCCTTTCTCGCAAGAAAGAGCCGTTCCACAAAAAGCCCGGCGAAGCGGTGTCGATGTACGTGTGCGGGCCGACGGTTTACAAGCCGAGCCATATCGGCCACATGGTCGGGCCGGTCATTTTCGATACGGTCAAGCGTTATCTCACCTACCTCGGTTACAAAGTCACCTTTGTCGTCAACATCACCGATGTCGATGACAAGCTCATCGTGCGCGCTAAGGAACTCGGTACCACGGTCAAGGAGCTGGCCGAGAAGATGACGGCCGACTATCTCGATTGCTTGAAAAAGTTGAATGTGACGGGCATCGACGAGTTTCCGCGCGCGACCGACCACATTCCTGGCATGATCGCCATGATGGAACGCCTAATCGCCAAGGGCTATGCTTATGCGGCCGGCGGCGACGTCTATTTCGACATCAGCAAGGACGAAGATTACGGCAAGCTCTGCAACCGCGACCCTGAACAACTCGAAGCGGGTTCTCGCATCGAAGTCACGGACAAGAAACGCAACCCCGGCGACTTCGCTCTTTGGAAGGGTTCGAAACCCGGCGAACCCGCCTGGGAAAGTCCCTGGGGCCCCGGCCGGCCCGGCTGGCATATCGAGTGCTCGGTGATGAGCCAAGCGTTGCTGGGAAAAACCCTCGACATCCACGGCGGCGGCCTCGATCTGCAATTTCCGCATCACGAGAATGAACTGGCACAGAGCGAGTCGGATACCGGGGTGCCGTTCGCTCGCTTCTGGATGCACAACGGTCTGCTAAAATTGAAGGACAAGGAAGGCAACGAGGCGAAAATGGCCGGTTCGCTCGGAAATGTCCTTAACGTAGCCGACGCCTTGAAGCAAGTGCCGGGCGACGTGCTTCGCTTCTTCCTACTCAAGTCGCATTACCGAACGCCGATCGACCTGGGAATTTGGGATTGGAAAAACCCCGCAACTCCCATCCCCAATGGTATGGTTGAGGCCCGAAAGGCCTACCAAACTTTTGAACGCCTCGTCGATCTCGTGCAGCGAATTTCGGGAAGCACGTTTGCCGACCTATCGCTGATACCGGCAGTCACGACAGATCGCCCGGAACTCACGAACGCCCGCCAACGCTTCCGCGAACACATGGACGACGATTTCAACACGGGCGGCGCGGTGGGAGTGCTTTTCGAACTCGTCAACTCCGTGAACAAGATCGCCCATGACGCCAAACTCGACGACCCGGCCAAGGCGAACAACTCCGAAAAGCCGGCTTTTTTAGCGGGAGCATCACTCATCAAGGAACTGGCCGGCATCTTGGGCCTCACATTCCGTGCCGAGCAGACCTCCTTAGGCGGCGGCAACGAGATGATCGCCGGCTTGCTGCAACTCCTGATCGACCTGCGGAATAGCCTTCGCAATGAAGCCAAGAAAATCGCGTCGAAAGACGACCCCGCCCGCAAGGTGATGTTCGATCAGACGGACGTCATCCGCAAGCGACTCGCGGAACTGGGTGTGACATTGGAGGATCGGCCGGGCGGGACGGGGTGGCGAATAGGTTAAGCCGAATCCGTGTAACAATAATGATGACCGCCGTCCGTTAACCCGACGCGCTAGCGAGGGATGCCCTTCTCCCTCGCTAGCGCGTCGGGTTAAGGGACGGCGGCTCGCTGAACGTTCGAATCAAACCCATGCGAATCCTCGGCATCGATCCCGGCTTGAACACCACCGGCTACGCGGTTCTCGATACCGTGCAGTCGGGCGCTCAGATTGTCGAAGCGGGGGTGATCCGCTCCTCGACGACTCGCGAGAAACCCGAGTTGGCGAAACGGTTGAGCGCCCTATACGATGGCCTGACGGAGATCGTCGAACAACTGAAACCTGAAGTGCTGGTCGTGGAACAGCTTTACTCGCACTACGCCCATCCCCGCACGGCGATCCTGATGGGGCATGCCCGGGGAGTGATCTTCCTGGCCGGGGCTCAGAAGAATTTGCCGGTGCTCAGCTACGGGGCCACGCGGATCAAGAAGACGATAACGGGTGCGGGTCGGGCTAGCAAGGAACAGATGCAACTGGCGATTCTCCGTGAATTTCGTTTGCCGAAGATGCCGGAACCGCACGACGTGGCCGACGCCCTGGCCGTCGCCTTGTGCCATTATCACACGACCCGACGGACCGCAGAGGAAATACGATGATCACGAAGATCACCGGTGTCGTGAACCGCGTGCTCGATGAAGATGTCCGTCTTCAAGTCGGTCCGATCGAGTATCAGGTTCTCATCCCCGAATCGATCCGCCGGCAGATTCAGTCGCGCACCGGGCAGGAGATCACGCTCCAGATCATCGAATACCTGGAAGCCAATCAGATGGCGAGCCGGATGATCCCGCGCATGATCGGCTTCCTTCACGAACACGAACTGGAGTTCTTCGAACTATTCTGCACCGTGGACAAGATCGGCGTAAAGAAGGCCCTCAAGGCAATGGGCCGGCCGCTCAAGGACATCGCCGAGGCGATCCAGCGCAAGGACGCCAAGTGGCTGACGACGCTCCCCGGCATCGGCAAGACGACTGCGGACCAAATCGTCGCCACGTTGAACGCGTCGATGCCGTGCTCTTCGAAGACGCCTACTCCGCCCTGATGAGCGTCGGCCTGAGCCCGATGGAAGCACGGACTAAAATCGATTTGGTGATCGCGAGCGGCAAGGAATGCAAGACGGTAGAGGATGTGATTAGTTTGGTGTTTAAGAAGTCCGAGTGAATGCACTATAATTAACGGCGTAGCGGTTCGAAATTACGAGGTGAATGCGATGTCGATTCTGACGCTTGAACTCAAGGAAGAACAGGTTGATCGCCTAAAGAAAAAGGCAGGGCGATTAGGTCTTTCCGTTGAATCGTACGCATCAAAGGTACTCGTCCATCTCAGCGAGTCCGACCGGGAACATGAAATCGGTTCTGTCGATCCGAAGACCTTCGAACGCCTTTTGCAGGCCTCAATAAAGGAGAACGACGAAGCATATCGTCGGCTTGCCCAATGACCGAACATCTTTCGCTCGATCAGGTACTCTTCATCCATCGCGCGATGATCGAACGCTATGGAGGCAGCGACATCATTCTGGATATCGGTTTGATTGAGTCAGCAACTGCCCAATCGCGAGCGACTTTCGATGGAATCGATCTCTACCCGACCATAGAGGAGAAAGCCGCTGCGGTCAGCTTTTCCATGACGTGCAACCACGGCTTCGAGGATGGCAACAAATGAACCGGTTTTGGCTCTCTCGATCTTTTTCTACGCATGAACAAATTCAAAATCTCCGCGACGACGGAAGAGATCCATTCTACCTTTCTGGCACTATCGGATCACAAGATGAATCGAGTGCAATTCTTGGATTGGGTTCGTCAGCATGTCGTCCCATTGAGTTGAGGAGCTTGGTAGTTGAGCGAAACGGGTGTGGAACAACGGTAACGGGAAGTAGCCAATGGGAAATGTTATCCACATATCGAAAACGCCAGGAATCTGCGTCGGACGAGCCTGCATCGCGGGCCATCGAGTGCGGGTTCAGGATGTCGTTGTCTGGCATGAGAAACGCGGATACTGCTTGGACGAGATCGTCGATATGTTTCCCGGAATTTCGCTGACGGACGTATACTCAGCGCTGGCCTATTACTTCGACAATCGCCAGGAAATTGATGATGAGTTTCGTAAAGCTGATGAGTGGGCCGAAAGGCTCAAAAACTCCCCATCGTTGATATCGGCTGCGAGATTAAGTCTCGAAGGAGCAGCCAAGTAACATGCCCCGCGAAACCGTCATCACCGGCCCTCCCAGCGACGACTCGCGTCAGCGTGACGACGCGCTTCGACCGAAGTTTCTCCGTGAAGTCATTGGGCAGAAGGCGGTCGCGCAGCGGCTGAGTATTGCCGTCAAGGCATCCAAGAAGCTGAAGGAACCGCTGGGGCATATTCTTTTCGACGGGCCACCGGGGCTCGGCAAGACAACGTTCGCCACGGTATTGCCGAACGAACTGGGGACCAAGATTCAGATGACCAGCGGGCCGGCGTTGTCGAAGCCCGCGGACTTGTTGCCCTTCCTGACCAATCTGGAAGAAGGCTCGATCCTGTTCATTGATGAAATCCACCGCATGCCGCGGGTGGTCGAAGAGTTCATTTACCCCGCAATGGAAGATTTCCGCATCGATATCGTGCTCGGCGACGGCATGAACGCCCGCACGATTTCGATGACCCTAAAACGCTTCACGCTGATCGGCGCGACGACGCGTAGCGGCATGCTGTCCTCGCCGATGCGCGACCGCTTTAAGATGCACGAGCATCTCGAGTTCTATAGCGTCGAAGAACTGTCAAGGATTATCCGCGTAAACGCCGTTAAATTGCAAACCTCGATTACGGACGAGGCTGCCCTAGAAATGGCCGGCCGTTGCCGGGGGACGCCACGGATCGCCAATTCGCGATTGCACTGGTGCCGAAACTTCTCGGCGAGTGAATCGGACGGGACAATTTCTCTGGAGCTCGCCCGGTCCGCGCTCG
>JAIOQJ010000050.1 GCA_021413475.1 Planctomycetota bacterium
CGTTTAGCCGCTCCTCGTAGGGTTTCCGGAGAGGAGCGCGTTACCCCTCACTCAATCACCAACAGAGCCTTCGCCGTTTCGCGGCGAACCTCTTCATCCACATCAAACAACAGCCGGCGGATTTGCGGGAGTGACGGTTGAGCATCTTTCCCGGTGGTGCCGAGATACATCACCGCCGCTTTGCGGACGCGCGCCAACGGCGAACTCAGGGCCTTCGTCAAGGCGGGGACCGTCAGGGAATGCTCCGCTTCAATTTGGGACAGGGTTTTGATCGCGAGTGCGGCCTGATCGGGATCGTCTTCGGCCGCGAGTTTCAGAATGGCGTTGGTCGCCGGCCGGCCGGCGGTCTTGCCTTTACCAAGTGAAACCAGGGCGGCCGCGCGGATATCCATGTCGGGATCGTCGATTCGAGCGGTCAAGGCGTTGGCAATTTTGATTTTGGCTTCCGGCGTCGCGCTCATGAACATGCGGCCGAGGGCTCGGCTTGCCACCCAACGGACGAAGAGATCGGGGTTGTTCGATGCCTTGATAATCGCATCGAGTTGAGCGCTGGCGGCCGCGCCTTGGTGCTCGAACGCCTCGATGGCGGTCAGCCGAATATCGGGAGCTTTATCATCCAGGCGTTCGGCCAGCGTCGGCAGAATGGAATCGACGCCCGTTTTTAGGCTATCCTCCGTGGGAACCGTGCCGATAAAGGAGCCCAGGTCGTCGGGCGGATAACGCCGGGTGGCAAGTGCCATGGCTCGGGCCTGACAGATGGCGTCGGTCGCTCGCACGGCTGCGAGTCGCGTCTCTTTATTGTTCGACGAGAGAGCGTTCTTCAAGGACGGGATGGCGGAGTTGAGCGCCTCGAACACCGGTTGCAGCAGCAGCCACTTCAATTTCGCTTCGACGGGATCGATAATCTTGGTTTCCGAACTGCTCAGGGCCGGATCGGGCAGAGTGTCCGCGGTACTCTTCGCGAGCGTTCGCATGACTTCCGAGCCGGAACGTTTCACTTCGTCGTCCACGTCGTTCAAGGCGATGGTCGCCAAGGCGAGCAGTATTCGTGAATCGTCGCCGAAGCGGATGAAGCCCTGTTCGTCGTTCAATTTGCCGCCGACCCAAGCCCGCAGCCAGACCACGGCAGCCATCGACCCCGCGGAAGAGCCGATCGTCCCTGCCGAAGCGGGCGTCGAAATCAACGGCCTTCCAAAGTCACGGGCCGTGGTGTTCGCGACTTCAACGAGGGCCTTCCCGACCGCCCGGCGGTATGCCAGGATCGCGAGGACGCGGTTTTCTTCATTCGAAGTCTTCTTGGCGTAGTCGTCGAGGAATTTCGCGATGCGTGCCATTTGGGCAGGTGCCGTTTCCTTTGAAATCGCGTCACGGATTTCCGGAATCAGCACCAGGGCCGCCCGTTGACGGTCCAGGTTATCGCTTTCGAGTGCCTCTTTAATGAGCGGACCGGGGTCTTTGAGATCCTGGGCCCGGGTCAATCCGCTCGCACACAGCCAGAGGACAGCCAATAAGAAGCCGGCATTTCGACACAGGGTCATCGGTTTCACGGGGCCGCACCTCGTCAAGGATGATGGGTTCAAAGGTGAATTCGCATTTGATCGTACTATTAAGAATGACCGGAGCCGAGCCTTCTGTCTAGCACCAAGCGCCGAGGCATTGATGTGATCCACCCGATTCTTGCCCGTGAAATCGGTTGTGTCGATCGTGTCTCTTGGGGAATTCAGAGAGGCTGCGCAAGAAACTTCTTTTTCACCCGGAATATCGTCACACGAATTCGATGCCCTTCGTGATGGCGGATCGGCTGAAAACCATCGTAGAATTCCGGGTTGGTCCGGAACGGCCACGGGTCGCTCCATTCAAAGGTGATTTGACGTTCGGCCCATTCCGGTTCGAGGACGATCAGTTGTGCGTAAGGCCGCAATGTTGTGTCGGGATAGATGATCCAATCGCCTTCGTCGGGTGCCGATTCGCCCGGGAAAATGGGGAATGCACCCTGGAGCGTCGCGTAGTACTGAAAGCCCCAGTGGCCGGTGAACCAGATGCGGTGATTGCCAACAGGTTGAGCGCGAATCCAGGCGACCGAATCGACGGCGGCGTTTTTTTCGACCTGGGCATCCCGATAATCAGTCCAGGCGAACAGGCAACCGAGCAGAACGGTGAAGTACGCAACTTTTTCGACCGAGCCCGAAGCGTCAGCAAGGGAGGCTCCATCCCTTGCTGATGCTTCGGGTTCGGAAATAGTAACGGTCCTGTTAAGAAGGCGGCCGATCAAGAGCGTTGACACGATCACGATGCCCATCACCCGGCGAGCGGCAGTGAATGGCGACAATGCGAAGGTGGCGAACAATTCCACGGCAAGCCAGAGAAGCAGAAAACGATCGAACCGTCCCGACGATAAGAGCACACCGATCATCAACAACACGAATAGCACGCCGTTGACGCCCATGAAGATCGTGCCGAGCGAGATTTCATCGCGAGCCCGTTGCGGATTGCGACCGAAGATCGCCCAGGAATCGGGGACGAAGGCGAGTATCAGAAATTCCGCAATGAATAACCCCGCCGCACTCCAGACGACGCGACGGCGGAACCGCAAGGCCGCGAGCGTGAGCAAGATCAACCCGGGTGTAACGCCGCCGAGATTGCCGATCATCGGTACCGCCAAGTCGGCTTTCTTTGCCAATGTGCTCAAAATTTCTGTCTTGATTCGCTCGCTGGCAGACTGGTTCACGGCATCCGGTGGCTTCTGCCGGCGGCGTTCGGTTTGCAGCAGAAAATGCGATTGGCCGTAGACTTGCGTGAGATACGCTTCCCAGCCGACGAAGACGCCCAGGGCGATCGCGAAAGGAAGCAGGCCTTCGCGAAACCGTCGCCGTTGCAGGCCGTGCAGGAGGATGACGATCACGGACGTCGCGCCGGTATATTTTGTCTGAGCCGCCAGCCCCGCCAGCAGACCAGCAAACACGAGTAGACCCCAGCACGGCTGTTCGCCATCGAGCGCCTTCAGGAAGATCGTGATCGCGGCCAGATTCAACGCGAGCGCGGGCACATCGACCATGACATTCAGACTCGGCAGCAACACCGGCGAGAAGACGGTCATCGCCAGCAGCGGTTTCACGTATACGGGCGAGAAGCGGTGGAACAGGGCGGTGAGCGCCCAGGTGAGCAGTAAGCAAAAGGGAAAGAGCCAGAACTTTAGCAGAACGAGATTCTGGCCGAAAAGGGCAGCACCGATCGACAACCAATAGGGAACGACCATCGGCGTCAGCAACGAGAAGGCCCCCTGGCCGCGATCGTACCAGATCAGCCAAAAACCATCTGGCGGCGGGCCGAACGGCTGGGCGGGATTTTGCAGGATCGGCGGGATGAACCATAGGTAGGCGAGATCGTCGATCACCGCCGGCTTGACGGCATTCGCCAGGCAGAACAGCAACGCGCACGGAATCGGCGTTAGAATCCAGGAGAACTTGCGCATGGTGCCCAGGCATCGAAAAGTCTGTATTTGTCGCGGTCTTCGGAAATGCTAAACTATGAATTGGGCGAGCCGAGAGGCGTAAGCCGCCGGGTGATTCGCCCTGCGATCGCTCGCTCGCGATTCTACTCTTATGCGAACATCCTCACGGCATCACGATCGGCCGCGAAGGTTCGGCCGCCCACATCCGCTTGGATGACGAAGAATTCCGCGATCAGGGCTGGCCGACACGCTGGGTCAATCGCGGCGGCGGGTGTCTTCTCTCGGCACCGGGGCAGATTGCTTTTTATCCGATCCTCGCTCTCGATCATTTTCAACTGAACGTCCAGCAATATCTTGACCGCTTGCACACGCTCATGCGCGACGCCCTCACCGACCTCGACGTGCCTGCCGAATTACACCCGCAAGATACCGGAGTGTGGGTTGCAGATCGCCGGGTCGCCCATATTGGCATCGCCGTGACCAACTGGATCGCCTACTTCGGCGGCACACTGAACGTCGAGCCGAATTTGAAACTCTTCCGGCAAGTCTCGTGCGATGGCGAGGCGAAGCCGATGACCTCGGTCGAACGCGAACGGCGTTTGCGGATCCGCCCAGCAACTGTGCGCCAGCGCCTGCTCGAAGGTTTCACGGAAGCTTTCGGCTTCGATCGTGTTTCCTTGTTCCATCATCACCCTGCTTTACCTGGGAAGGCTCCCGTCCATGCAGTCGCTACCCGTCCTGGCTGAACCGCCGGCACCCACGCCCGCACCTGTAAAGCGCTTGCCGGCGTGGATGAAACGCTCGTTCCCCAGCGGCAACGAAAACGGCTTTACCAACGGCCTGTTGCGTGAGTTGAAACTCGAAACGGTCTGCGAGAACGCCCGCTGCCCGAACCGGCCGGAGTGTTATTCTCGGCGGACGGCGACCTTCATGGTCCTCGGCAATGTTTGCACTCGGCCGTGTGGCTTCTGTTCCGTGCCGCGCGGCGAGACGCTCGAAGTGGAAGACGACGAACCGGAACGCGTCGCCGAGGCCGCGGTGCGGTTGGGCCTCAAGCATGTCGTCATCACCTCGGTGACTCGCGATGACCTGCCGGACGGTGGTGCGGAACATTTTTATCGTTGCATTCTGGCGGTGCGCCGTCGGACGGGAGCGGCCGTCGAAGTGCTGACTCCCGATTTTCTTGGCGATACCGCGGCCATCGATCGCGTCCTCGACGCCATGCCGGACGTCTTCAACCACAACATGGAAACGGTGCCGCGGCTTTACAAGAAGGTCCGCGGCCGTGCCGACTATCGCCGGAGTCTCGATCTGCTTCAGCGGGTGAAAGAAAAAGCCCCGTCGCTATTCACCAAGAGCGGCCTAATGCTCGGCATCGGCGAAACCATCGACGAACTCTTCGACGTCATCGCCGACCTTCGCGAAATCAAGTGCGACGTTCTGACGCTCGGCCAATACCTGGCCCCGACGCTCAAGCACATTCCCGTCGCTCGCTACGTGCCGCCCGAGGAGTTCGATGCGATCGCGGCGAAAGCCCGGTTATTCGGTTTCAAGCAAGTCGTGGCCGGGCCATTCGTGCGGTCGAGCTATCATGCCGAGGAAATGGTAAACGATCATGAGCATGCCGGTCCTCATGCCTGAAATTGGCGTACCGGCCGCGACCGTGAGCCTCTGGTTCATCGATTCGGGGGATCACGTCGAAGAAGGTGAACGGCTGGTGGAAATCCTGGCGGGTGCCGCGACCTTTGACGTTCCTGCCCCGGTTTCCGGAACGTTGACTCGGCGTCTGGCACTTCCGCTCGATCATGTCTTGCCCCAGCAAGTGCTCGGTTATATCGATGAAGATGAGCTTCACGTGGAAACGGCGTGAGTAGAATCTTCGGTGGCGACAGACCTCTGGTCTGTCGAAAAT